>CAZORJ010000113.1:0-1539 GCA_964582425.1 uncultured Candidatus Saccharibacteria bacterium | reverse complement strand
CACAGGTTATGTATGTTTGGATTGATGCGCTTGCAAACTATATTACAGTGCTTGGATTCCCGGAAAAAGACATTTCGGATTGGTGGCCAGCTACAGCTGAATTCGTAGGTAAGGATATTTTGAGATTTCATGCTATTATTTGGCCAGCAATGCTACTTGGGCTCGGACTTCCAGTACCAAAAACACTGGTTTCACATGGCATGGTACTTGCGGATGGCCAGAAGATGAGTAAATCGATTGGTAACGTGGTAGATCCACTTGAAGTCTTAGATAAGCATGGACTTGATGCGATGAGATACTACTTCCTTCGACATATCGATACGTTTGCCGACTCAGATTTTACTTGGGAAAAATTTGAGGATGCTTACAATAACGAGCTCGCCAACGACCTTGGTAACTTAGTGCAACGTCTCGCTACCCTTGCTAATAAGAATGGGATTAAGGCTGGGAAGTATGAAATAAAATTGCTAAAAGAGTATACGGACTTAATGGACAATTTCGAGTTTTCTAAGGCGTTTGATTTTGTCTGGGAGAAGGTTCAAAGCATTAATCGTAGGATTGATGAAGATAAACCTTGGGTACTGGCAAAGGCTGGAGAAACTAAAAAACTTGAAAAATGTATGGACGAAATGATTCATGATCTTGTTTCGGTTGCTCATATGCTACGACCGTTTATACCGGATACAGCCAAGAAAATTGAGGATGTGTTTAACGGTGAGATTGTGCCACCAAAAACACCACTATTTCCGAAAGACTAAGTAAAAAAATAGCTCGGAATTCCCGAGCTATTTTTTGTGAAATGATTTATTCTTCGCCAGACAACTTGCCAACGAAATCTGATACGTAGAAGCCTACGATACCACCAATCATTGGAAGAAACGCATACACTGAAAGCGCTTGGCAAATGCCACCAAAGATCTCGCCGAAGTTCTCACCGGAGCTTGGGAAGATTTGGAACATTAATGCGGCTGCTGGGTTGTAAAGGAAGTTGTTTTGAACGTTGTGGAACGCTGCAGAAACAACAAAACCTACAAGCATAGCAAGCACGATGCCACCTGCAACGGTTGCTGCAAAAGTGAACACGCTGCGCTTGTACTTGAGTGCGCGTGCAAAGAAGAAGGCGATAATGATTGCGCCGAGAAGCTCGACCATTGCAAATACCCAGAATTGGTTTTCGCCAATTGCTGCCATCTTTGGAATATCATAGGCAGTTTCGCCACCAGCTAGATGGAATGAGTTGAAGATTAGCCAACCCAACCATGCACCGAGAACTTCAGCGATGATATACATGAAGCCACGGATGACTGAAATGCGGCGAGTAACCATCATACCCACAGTAATGATTGGGTTGAGGCAGGCGCCAGAGAATGAGTAAATTGCGATAAACACTGCAAGAATTAAGAATGAATAATTTGCAATGCTTGCTGCACCCATAAGTGCGAGTGAGAAGAGGAACAATGTGATAAACATTGAACCAATTACTTCACCGAGCAAAGCACCGTAGAATTTATGATTCTTAAATACAGTGAGAATGCTTTC
>CAZORJ010000112.1:0-1542 GCA_964582425.1 uncultured Candidatus Saccharibacteria bacterium | reverse complement strand
ATCATGGCTTTTTCAATGCCAAATTCGTCTTCTAGAACCTTCATAATTGGCGCGATACAGTTAGTCGTGCAAGAAGCGTTGGAAAGAATTGTATCTTCCGCGGTAACGATGTCTTCGTTCACGCCAAGGACTACGGTTTTTGCGCCTTCACCTTTGGCTGGAGCCGAAATCACTACGCGCTTTGCGCCGGCATCAATATGCGCCTTGGCATCTTCTGGCTTGGTGAAGAAACCAGTCGATTCAATTACAACATCCACGCCGAGATTACCCCATGGCAAATTATGCGGGTCTTTTTCAGCATAAACTGGTACTTCTTTGCCATCTACAATAATTGCATGCTCGTTTGAGGAAACTTCTTTGTCGTAAGTACCATAAGAAGAGTCGTATTTAAGAAGGTGAGCAAGGGTTGCAGCATCGGTGATATCGTTGATCGCCACCACCTCAGCATCTTTACGTCCTTGCAAAATCTTAAACGCATTGCGACCAATCCTGCCAAAACCATTAATTGCTACTTTTACCATTATACCTCCTATATACTTACGCTTATTGTACCACGTTTACGCTTAATAAACAACAAAAAATATCCCTTGCGGGATACTTTTTGTTATCTTTTAACGAGCAAAGTGTGCAAATGCGCGGTTTGCTTCAGCCATACGGTGGCAGTCTTCCTTCTTCTTGAAGGCAGCACCGGTTTCGTTGTAAGCGTCCACGATTTCAGCTTCAAGGCGCTTAGCGTATGGCATACCACCACGGGCACGTGCGGCTTGGACGAGCCAAGTGAAGGCAAAGTGCATTTGGCGGTGACCAGCAATTGGGAATGGAATTTGGTAGTTAGCACCACCAACACGGCGAGACTTTACTTCAAAGTCTGGTGAAACATTGGCAATTGCTTTTTCAAGTACTTCAACTGGATTCTCTGATTTAAGTTTCTTAGCGGCGCCTTCAATTGCAGAGTAAACTGCACGCTCGGCAACTTGCTTTTTACCATCAAGCATCGACTTATTGATGAGTCTCTGTACCATGATGGATTGATACTTGCGATCTGGAGAAACTTTGCGTTCTAGAGATTTAGTAGTTTTACGTGGCATAATTACTTATCCTCCTTCTTGGCGCCGTATTTAGAACGACCCTGTTTGCGGCCATTAACGCCTTGGAGATCAAGAGTACCACGCACAATGTGATAACGCACACCTGGAAGATCTGGCACACGACCACCACGAACGAGCACCACAGCGTGCTCCTGGAGATTGTGACCTTCGCCACCAATGTATGCCCAAACTTCCTGGCCATTGGTAAGGCGCACACGAGCAACTTTACGCATAGCGGAGTTTGGTTTCTTTGGAGTCTTGGTAGTAACTTTAATACAAACACCACGCTTCAAAGGTGCAGGTGTTTCTACACGTCTGGTCTTGAGTGTATTAATAATAGATCCAAGAGCAGGCGATTTCGATTTTTTCGCAACTCGTTTACGAGGCTTGCGAATCAACTGATTAATAGTTGGCATTCAAAATTTCCTTATTATAATATATTATATATTGTATT
>CAZORJ010000111.1:0-1574 GCA_964582425.1 uncultured Candidatus Saccharibacteria bacterium | reverse complement strand
TATTATAGCACAGAACCCCAAAAACACGATACATAAGCGAAATAATTGACTTTTTCGTCAAAGTATGCTATAATAATAAGAGAATATGCCTTTACCGGCGTATTTTTATGTACATTCACATTTCTAGGAGGTAAAAATCATGGAAACTAATCATCTCTGGACCGCAATCATCGCTGGCGGGCAAGGCACGCGCCTTTTCCCTATCAGCCACCCGGACTGCCCCAAGCAGTTTTGCCAGCTTGATGAACGCAATACGTTCATTCAGGCCGTAGTCGAAAACTTTACGTTTCTCGGTGTAAAACCCACTCAGATAGTCGTTATTACTACCAATGAAAATCAGACGGCGCTGGCCAGAAAACAGTGTCTCCCCCGTGGAGTTCTGTCTCAGAACATCATTCAGGTCAGCCCTAAGCTCGGCTATGCAGGTTCCATGATAAAGGCCAATGAAAAGATCTATGATCTCGACCCGGATGCTATTATCATCAATACGCCAGCCGATCAGTACCTGGTGCCGGACTATGAATTCAAAGCCGCCATCGAATCGGCGGTAAGTGAAGCGAGTCTCGGCTACGCCACTATCGTAGGTGTAAAAGTCAACGACATCGTTACGGCGATGGGTTGTGGGCATGCCATCTACGAAGAAACTAAGTCGGATTGTTTTCATGTGACAGGCTTTGTTGAAAAGCCGGACAAGAAAACTGCCGATGAAATCATGCGTAAAGGCAATTCTGCCTGTAATACCGGCATCAATGTCTGGCGTGCGGATGTTGTAAAAAACATTTTCGCGAATAAGCGTTACGCCGGTATTTCCACCGACAAAATGATGGCGCAGCTCGGTCATCTGATGGTGTCTGTCGGCTATTTTGAATGGCACGACTGTGGCACTCTGAAGTCCCTCTATGACATCAGCAAGAAGACGCCCAATCACAAAAACGCCAGTCTTGGCGGTGGCGTGTTTGAGCGGATGGACTGCCACCGCAGCATGCTTTATGCCATCGAAGGGTTCGAACTTCGCGTAAGCGGGGCTGAAGATGACGCCGTGCTCTTTACGAGCATCAATGAGCGTCCCATCGTGGTGGTCGCTAAACTCTCGGACAGCCAAAAGATTAAGCAGCTAGCTGAAGATTATCTGAAACACGAAGAGATTTTAACTGACGACTTCTCGATGGGCGCCCGCAACAATACGGTACTTCGCTCGAACGTCTCCGATGAAACTATTGTCGGCTTCGTTGGCGTCGAAAACTATGCCGTCTACGTCCACCGCAAGGCAGACGGCAACCTCGAGGCGGTCGTCTCGCAACAGCTGGCAAAAACCGTCAAGGCCTCGTAATCCTAGGAACAAAAATCCCCCGCTTAATGCGGGGGACTTTTTATTACATCTTGATTTCAGCATCAACGCCGGCTGGGAGTGAGAGGTTTTGAAGGCTCTCAATCGTCTTTGGGCTAGCGTTCGAGATATCGATGAGGCGCTTGTGAACTTTCATTTCGAAAGCTTCACCGCCGGTCTTGTAAACGTGTGGTTCTTTTTCCAACAGATAATCTGCCAATGTAAGCGTTGCCTCACAGTGACCAAA
>CAZORJ010000110.1:0-1638 GCA_964582425.1 uncultured Candidatus Saccharibacteria bacterium | reverse complement strand
GCCAGCATTCATCCTGAGCCAGGATCAAACTCTCCATTAAAGTGTTTGAACTCATAGTTCATAAAGTAAAAACTGACGATGATTGCTCTTCTAAATAAATAGAAGAACTAAATTGCACAACTAAATTGTTAAACTATTTCTAAAGACTCCTAAAATACCATCTCGCAGCTTTAGACTAGTATCATCTTATCAAATCCAGGAAAAAAAGTCAAGAGTTTTTTTCATGAATTTTGGATTTTTATGGCTTTATTTAATTCTCTGCCGACGACTTGGCATAAAAATCCAGACCGCAATGATGTCGCCAACTAATACCATGATTAAAAACCACCACGGGAAGTCAACTTTACCACATTTTATGGGAGTCATTGACGCGGTTTTCCCTACTAGTGGAATATCAATAGTTTCCTCTGTGGCGGTTTGGTCCAATGAAGATGCGTAGCTAGTCTCCGGTTTTTCGGTTTTTACCTCTGTATTTTTATAAGTAGTTCCGGTAGATTCTACTATGGTTTGGCTTGATTTCGGTGCTGATTCGGTTGTCTTACTAACTGGCTCGGCGGCAGGAACAGTTGGTTCTATAACAGGGGTGACTTGCTCGCCGGCCGGTTCATCACCTGGTTCTTCGGCTGGTTCTTCGCCACCATCAGGTGAGAAATCCGGGTTAAGATCGTCTGGGTTAGTATCTGGGCCGAAAAATCGCATTTCACCGGTTTTACTAATAAAAAGATCACAACTGCCCCAGTTAGAATCATTCTTGCAGCCTGTGATATCAATTGTGCCACGAGCATAGTAGATGCTTGAATGCGCAAAGTAGGCAATGTAGTCCGTCTCGTTTAAATCGAGATCAGCAAGGTCCACTGATACAAAAGTTTGGGACGGCAGCCAACCAAGACCCATGTTTTTATAAGTTTCGGCATATAATGTGTGGCGGTTGGCATCTTCTAGAAATAAATTATTATCGGTAATTTCGTAGATTTGGCTAGCCTCACCATCAAACCAACCGAGAAAGAGTGTTAAAAGACCGGAGTCGCGCCAGCCTGGATTTAATTTAGAGATATCGACGTCGTCGTTATTAAAATAGATATCAATGGTATGGTTACCTCGGTTGATTGACGAGATAATGAACATTTGATCCATAAAAATATCGTATCCAACTCGGTAGAGTTCATCTTCTGCCCTAAGTTCATCAAGAAAAGCGTTGTGGCAGCCTACATCGGCTCCGCAGGTGGTCTCTCTTTCGGTGTTTTTCTCTACAAAATGGGTGGCCAATTCTTGAGGCGTCCACCATTCTTCGCCCTCAATTTGCGAAATAGCGTTGGCCTTTGGCGCTATAATACTTCCAATTATTACCGGTATTAGGCCCAGTAAAAACAGTGGTAGTTTTTTCATATACTCCTTTCAATAATTTGAAACGGAGTATATATATTAATGCAAAATTATTGCAACCCCCTATCTAATTTCTATAATGGATAGGCTTATTTTTCAGGGGTAGGAGCTTCGGCTGGAGCGTCAGTAGTAGGATCCTCGGACTCTTCTTCTGGGAGAACGATACCGATTGAAGCAACTGTATCGCCGTCGTTTAGACGCATGATGCGGACACCCTGGGTGGCGCGACCGAGGGTGGGGATTTCTTTCATGGCG
>CAZORJ010000109.1:0-1687 GCA_964582425.1 uncultured Candidatus Saccharibacteria bacterium | reverse complement strand
AGAAGAAGCTAAGGACCAGATTCATACCCCCAACCATAAAGCCGGATAAGAGTTCGCTGAAGATGAGTATTAATATATATACCAGTACAATACCGTAAGCCTCAATTCGATCCATGATTCTACGGACGGCGTCTGGAGCAAGAGCGTACAGAATACGAGAACCATCCAGAGGCGGGATAGGAATAAGATTAAAGAGCATGAAGCCGAGGTTAGTAAAGACGAGCTGCGTGAAAATAGTGGACCAGAGGTCGTCACCATAAATAATACCGGTGAAGTGGCCGATTAAGAATGAGATTAGAGCTAAGAGAAAGTTCACGAATGGACCAGCAAAGGCGACGATGGCCATTCCCCATTCTTTCCATTTAAGGTTGCGGAAGTTGACTGGTACTGGTTTTGCGCCACCAAAGACCGGACCACCAAGTAAATAGAGTAAAACTGGTACAATAATCGACATATAAGGGTCGACGTTGGCGATTGGGTTCAAAGTGAGGCGTCCAGCATCTTTAGCGGTGTTATCGCCAAGCCAGTAAGCCATCACGCCATGAGCCAACTCGTGGAGCGAGATGGAAAAAACTACAACGACAATAACAACGATTAGCCCGACCCAGTCGAAGTTCATTAGCTTAGTACCACCACTTCTTTAGTGGTTGGAAGCGCGTCGAGAGATTTAACCTTCAGTTTCTTTTCGGAACGGGCGGTGAGCTTTAATTCTGAGACCATGCCATCGACGTTCCCCATTGAGACAACGAGCTTTGGTTCAATTTCGCGAATGGCACGGATAGATGAAGTGCAAAGGATATCAGCCACAATATCGTCAAGGCATTCTTCGATACCGCCAGTAATGCCAACGTGGATACCGCCAATTTCAACATCATAAATGGTTTTGCCGCTTGGAGTAGCGATACCGCGAATTGTTGCATCACCGATTTCGAATTCACCAGGCCCAGAGATTTTGCCAATTGAAAGATTGGCATCAATTAAAGATTCAGCGATATTAAACTTAATCGTGGTTTTTTTAGTGGTGATGGTAATGTCGTCTTGGGACCTACTTTCGATATCGAACATATTACTCCTTATTTAATGATTTTTTCTGGATCGTAGATTTCGGAAATTTCCATTTCAAACACATCGTCTAGGAAACGGTCGCGTACGCTGCGGCGATAAGTGAAGTCCTCGACGGACATGATGACGTAATTGATTGGTTTACCTTGCTTCTTTTCAACGACTTCGGCCCAGCGGGTAAGCTTCTTGGTTTTGTCGTTTCCGATAATAAGCAGATCGACACCTTCTTGGCCTGGCAGACGGTTCGTGATGATTAGGCCTTTCAAATAGTTTTTTACTGGACGACAGTACTCTTCCCACGTAGTGGCGTGTACATCTTTTTCGCGAGTTGTATCAATTTTTTTCGCAAAAATATCGATTAACGGACGATAAAATGGGTGTTTACTATTTGCAGAATAATAAACTTTATTATCAAAGGTTTCGTTTTTAATAATGCCAATGCTTTCGAGGTTTAATAGCTCACGGCGGACGGAATTAATCTGTTCTTCGATAACTCTAGTCATCTCACGAACGTAAAATGATTTCTCTGGGTTTTCGAAAAAGAGCTTTAAAAGTTTAGCACGAGTCTTCGAACCAAACAATTTTTCTATTGGCGTATTATTTTCTTTACTCATCCTATAATACA
>CAZORJ010000108.1:0-1819 GCA_964582425.1 uncultured Candidatus Saccharibacteria bacterium | reverse complement strand
ATCCCAGCCTTTGTCTTTAACGGCCTTACGGAGTGAAAGCAGCACATAGCCGTCTTCCATCTCGGATTCAATGACAGAAGCGGAAACTTCGTCACCTTCCTTTAAACTGCGTGCAAAAGACGCTTCACGGCGTGGTACAAGACCAACACCTTGAGCACCGAGATCGACTAGAATCTCGTGCTTTTTAACTGAGATAACTGTACCTTTGACAGTATCGCCAGCAATTACTTTTTTGGATGATTCTTCGCTTGAAGCAAGAAGTTCATCCATAGTCATTTTGGCATTTGCCATAGATTAAATTTTTCCTTCCTTTAGACTCATTCAGAGAACTCGCGATTTTCTCACGATTCCTGTGAATGAGTCTAAAACTGATGTTAATTTTACCAAATATCTTGCAAAATGTCTAGGGTTTAGATATGATTAGGGTATGCAGCTATCTATAGACATCGGAGGTACAAAAACTTTAGTTGCCCTGTTTACCGGGGGCAAGATCATTAAACGCTACAAATTTAAGACGCCACGCGGAGCGAATCGCTTCATTGAGGAGCTTGTGGCCGTGCTGAAAAACGGCTTTGTGAGAAAAGGTATCAAGGTCGTGGTGGTGGCGATCCCGGGTGTTGTACAAAAAAATTATACAGTTAAATTTGGCAACCGCGATTGGCCAGATTTTGACCTAATTACCCCTTTAAAAGAATTATTCAGTTGCCCGATTTATTTTGAAAATGATGCGAATCTGGCCACACTTTATGAAGGATCGTTCTACAAAGGCAAGACGGTTTTCCTCACGTTTTCAACCGGCATTGGTGGGGGCGTAGTGGAAAATGGTGTGATTCTGCCGGAATCAGCCAAACTTGAGCCGGGACACAAGATTTACGAGTACAACGGTAAAGAAGCCGAGTGGGAAGACATTGCTGCTGCTAGCGCACTAGAGAAGTATTATCATGTTGATATGGCAACCACTCTGCGTAAAAAAGAGGTGATGGAAGATATCGCTAAGAGGATGTGGCTAGGGCTAGAGGATGTAATCCGTGAATATGAACCGAAGTATGTGGTCCTCGGTGGCCCAATGGGCAAGATCTTTAGGCGTTATTTTAAGTATCTCCCAACAGTAAAGGGTGTAAAATATGTACGTCCACGCCGTCCACTAGAATCAGTAGTGTATGGCGGTTATCTCTATGGCAAAAGCCAACTTGGCGACTCTGGAAAGAAGATTTCAATCAAAAAAGTAGTAAAAAAGGGTGGAAAGAAGCTTCTAAAGAAGAATAAGGCCGCATAGATGGCCGATTTAGAGCTTTTAAAGAGAATTAAGGCCGATTATCCGCAGTTTTTGTTCCGTGAGGGCAAGAAATATACTTTTCGGCCGCCGAGGACAATCGTAATTGGCCCAGAAGATAATTCCCTGTTTTTACTACACGAACTAGGGCATGCGCTCTTAAAACACCGGAATTTCAACACTGACGCAAAGAGACTGAAGATGGAGTGCGAGGCCTGGGAAAAAGCCAGAGAGCTGGCTGCTTTTTATGAAGTGGATTTTGACGAAGAATTGATGGAAGGTGAGCTAGATTCTTACCGAGACTGGCTAGATCACAAATCACGCTGTCCAAAATGCAAACTCACGATGTACCAGACGCCGGATGGTGTTTACCACTGTCCAAAATGCGAGATATAAAAAAATACCCCTTTAACGGGGTACTTTTTAATAATTAGGCAGCTTTTTTAGCTGGACCACGACGGGAGATACGGCCACCCTTGGCACCTGCAATGCGAGCAAGAGCTGGGTTAGCGGCAAAACCGCCGGTGTGACCATTTTGGCCACCTT
>CAZORJ010000107.1:0-1855 GCA_964582425.1 uncultured Candidatus Saccharibacteria bacterium | reverse complement strand
CAATATGACTTTCTTCATACTTTAATTATATCACAAAACATAAGAAATGTAAAGAATCAGCGCCAGACAACATCGAGGAGACGACCTTCGGTGGAGCGGACGCCATTCCATTCGTTTTCGATAGGACGAATGAGAAAGTCGCATTCGTCATCTTCGGATAGAGTAAACCAGCGTTCAGGGGCGAAAAAGGCGACCAGTTTGATGATTTTGCCGTCTCTCCCTTTAACATCGACACGGAGATGTTGATTCTTATCACCCATTGGTCGAACAGAGAGAATATTGGCATTTTCGATGGCAAAAATCGGCTCTTCGTTCCCTGGCCCGAAGGGCTCGAGCTGAGCTAAATCGGCGAGAAATTCCAACGAAAAGTCACCTACGTCCTCGGTTTTTAGATCTGGAGTGAGTTTTAAGTGCTTTTCTTGATCTTTTAGATTCAGACTTTGGTAGTATTCGTTGATTTTCTCGCGGAAGGCGTATAGATCTTCCTTCTTCACGCGGACACCGGCTGCGGCGGCATGGCCACCGCCATTTACGATGGCATCTTTAGCGAAAATTAAAGCATCAGCCAAGCTGAAATCACCAAAACTGCGGCCAGAACCCTTAAAAATACCGTTCTCGGTTTCGGAGAGGACGAAGGCTGGTTTGTGGTAGGTTTCAACCAGGCGGCCAGCGACGATGCCAAGGATACCTTCGTGCCAATTGCCGGTCTCAATAATGACTGGATCTGTTTTTTCGCCACGTTTGATAATCTCCTCGGTGGCGGCGCGTTGTTCGATACGACGTTTTTTGTTCAAATCTTCAAGAGTACTCGCTAGCGAGGCGGCCTCGGTGGCGGATTTAGTGCGGACGAGGTTAAGAGAGAGTTCGGCGGTTTCTAAGCGGCCAGCAGCATTGAGACGCGGGCCGATTTGAAAGCCGATTGAATCAGAGGTGATGGATTTCACACCGGCAGAGCGCATCAGCTCTTTGAGGCCGTCGCGACGGGTCTTTGAGAGGACTTTAATACCAAAATAGCTTAGGATGCGGTTTTCGCCGGTAAGCGGCATACTGTCACAGATAGTGCCAAGCAGCACAAGATCAAGAAGCCATTTTTCTTGGCCTTCAGCGATGAGACCGGATTTGGTAAGCGCGGCGGCCACTTTAAAGGCGGCACCAACACCGGCAAGGTCTCTTAGAGTACTTGGGCCGGTAAAATCGTGCCTTTTGGGATTAATTACGGCGATAGCATCAGGGAGAGTATCTTCACATTCGTGGTGATCGGTGACGATAGTGTCGATATTTAGAGTATTTAATTCTTCAATAATCTCGTGGTTGCGAGAGCCGCAGTCTACGGTCACAACAAGGGTAACCCCATCGTTTTTGGCGCGCTCAATCAGGCGCGGGCTCATGCCGTAGCCATCAACGAAGCGATCCGGGAGCATAATGTCGATATTTTTGATGCCGGCAAGGGTTAAAGCCTCTTCCATCACAGCCGAAGCGGTGACACCATCGACGTCATAATCGCCATAAATCAAGACTTTTTCCTCTGTTTCAATGGCTTTTTGAATGCGGGAAACCGCCTTTTCCATGTCTGGCATCAAAAATGGATCAATGAGACTTTCGTACTCGGGATGCAAAAAGGTGTCGGTAAGACCGCGGTTTTCCACCAGCTGAGTAAAAAGTTTATTCATTTTAGACCCCTGTTAGCCAATGGTTTTGGATGGTTTGCTGCCCTTTTGGCTTTTAATGACAATACTTTGAAGTTCCTTCAAAATTGGGAATTGTTTGTTGGTTTGGTAGATTTTGGTCTTGCCTTTTTTGGTGACAATTAAGAATTTGCCTTCGGCCATACGCTCGAGCTCTCTCTGGATATTGC
>CAZORJ010000106.1:0-1855 GCA_964582425.1 uncultured Candidatus Saccharibacteria bacterium | reverse complement strand
TAGTCACCATGTTCGATTCGATGAATTTTAGAGCTAGAATTATAGTCCGCCCTTCACCACGGGAAGCAGATCCGTCAGCTATTTCATTATTAAAGATGAATTCAAAATCATCACGGTGAATACCGAAGGAAGTATGGCCAAGATACAAGTCTTTTTTAAAGTTGTTTTCAAGTGTATTAAGGTACTGACTCTCTGAAATATTATTTACCTCTGATTGGTAAAGAATTTTGATGTCATCTTTTTTATCAGCAATTGAGTGATAAGTTTTAGGAAGTTTTTGGTTAATCTCGTCTATTAAATCTTTTCTTATTTTATTAATATAAGTTCCATATTTTGCTAGGAGAATATTCCAAGAGAAGAGGGAAGATGGAGAGACATTTTCATCTTTTAAGAGCTCATTGCGTTGGCGCATTGCCTTTTCGTATTTATTTAAACTAGAATTGTATTCTTCAATAATTTGAGAAAAGAACCGATCAAAGTAATCACGGTGGCGGGATGGGGAACCACTAATTAAATTGAGATCAGAAGGCTGGAAGAGAATAACTGGGTATTTTTCAACTTTTGGTAGACGACGAGATTTTTTATCTGAAATAATAAAGGTTTTAGTTTTATTATCGAAGCTGGCGATCCGTTTTTCACCGGATGTGGTAGTAAATTCAATCCGATAGAAGTCTTTATTTCGTTTAATAATTTCTGGATCGGAGGCTCTAAAACTTTTTCCTCTAGTTAAAATATAAACAGCTTCTAAAACTGAGGTCTTTCCGCAACCGTTTGGACCAATAATCAGAGTAGTATCTTCCTTACAATCCAAACTATAGCTTGTATGGTTACGAAAATTAGTAAGCTTAATTTTATTTATAATCATGAATTTAGAGGCATAATGATATGCGTATAATTACTATTCTTTTTATTACGAAGGACAACCGGGGAAATTGTATTCGCAAATTCAAAGATAATATCTTTTTCTTCTAGAGCATTTAAGGCATCAGTTAGAAATCTAGAATTAAGGTTAATTTTTCCTTCATTTTTTACTTCGGTCTCAATATTAGAATCATTTTCACCAAGTTCAGAAGCAACTGATTTGATTGAGAAGCTATCTGGTTTCTTAGCTTCACAAACAATGGCTCCATTAACACTTTTTGCAAAGAGTGCAGCGAGCTTAGTAACACGAACTAATTCTTCTCTAGAGAGTTCAAGTTTAATATTATTATCTTTTGGAATTAGACGGCGATAATCCGGAAAACTACCATCAATAAGTTTAGAGATTATTTCAATTTCGCCCATACGGAAGCGAGCAAGATCATCGTTAAAAGAAATTTCAATTTCTTCCATTTCATCATTAATAGAGCGAAGAACTTCTTGCATTGAGCTAGTTGGTACAATTACACCAACTTCACTCTGAACATTTTTAACAAGAATCTTTTCGGCGAGGCGGTAACCATCAGTTGCAGCAATAGCTAGAGTCTTATCAACAGTATTAAAATAGATACCGGTTAGGGCTGGACGAGTCATATCGTTGGAGCTTGCAATCGCTACTTGAGAAACACCATTCTTAAAATCATCAATACCGAGTTTAAAGATGACGGCATTTTTTTCATCAATCTCTGGAAGTTCTGGAAAATCATCAGCTGGAGAACCGTTAATGGTGGATTTATATTTACCAGCAGCGATAGTAATCTTATCATTCTTTGCAGTGATTTTAATTTTTTCACCGCGTGGAAGATTAGAAACAAATTCAGCTAAGAGTTTAGCTGGAACAGTAATAACACCATCTTTACAGTCAGAAACAGGTAAATAATCAACGATTGCCATATCTAGATTAGTGGTAACCAAGGAAACTTTTTTATCTAGAACA
>CAZORJ010000105.1:266-1873 GCA_964582425.1 uncultured Candidatus Saccharibacteria bacterium | reverse complement strand
ATTCTGGCGTAATTGTGATGGCGGCGACTAACCGCGTGGATATGCTTGATAAAGCGTTGCTTCGCCCAGGTCGTTTTGATCGCCACGTGAACGTGGTATTACCAGAAAGAAAAGACCGTCTTGAAATCTTGAAAGTGCACTTTAAAGGTAAACCAATTGAGGCTGATGTAGACCTTGAATCACTCGCAAAGAAAACTGCCGGTTCGTCTGGTGCAGATCTTGCTAACATTGCTAATGAAGCCGCAATTACAGCAGCGCGTGAAGGTCACAAGGCGATTTCAAATAAGGATTTAACGGAAGCATTTGAACGTGTAGCGATTGGTCCGCAACGTAAGAGTAAAGTGATGACCGATAAGGAGCGCAAAATTACGGCTTATCACGAGGCTGGTCACGCGGTAGTTGGTCATGTTCTACCAGATTCTGATCCAGTGCATAAAGTGACGATTATTCCACGTGGTTCAACTGGTGGTGTAACTTGGTTCTTGCCTCCGGAAGATAGAAGCTACAAGAATATCTTTGAATTAAAAGATATTCTCGCTCGTGCAATGGGCGGACGTGTAGCGGAGAAAATGATTTTTGGTAAAGATGCAATTACGACTGGTGCGTCTTCGGATCTTAAGAACGTGGCGGAACTTGCGAAGTCTATGATTATTGAAGAAGGTATGGGTGACACGACGAGAAACTTGGTGTTCCCATCTGAAGCAACTGGTTACTACACGATTACGACCGAGAAACCATATTCAGAAAAAACGGCTGAGGTAATTGATGAAGAAATCAAGAAACTCTCCGATGAAGCGGCAGTGCGGGCTGAAGCAGTATTGAAGGCAAATAAGAAAGTACTTGATAAACTAGCCGAAGAATTATTGGCACATGAGACGCTTGAAGAAGCGGATCTTGCTCCAATCCTCAAAGATACAAAACTACCAGAAGTTGCAAAGTTACATAAATAAGTGGAGGTTTATGGAAAGGTTTCTTAACTATTTCAATCCAGAAGAGTATGTACTTGATTTAAAGATTGATAAGCACCAGAAAACGATTGGTGGGGTGGTAAAGGTTACTGGTGAAGCTAAGGAAGAAACCATTAAGTTTCATGCGGTAAGACTGAACGTTGGTGAAGTTTTAATTGATGGATCTAAGAGTGATTTTGAAGTTAAAAACGATGAGCTAATCATTAAGACTTCGGTGGGGCATCACGAGATTGCGATTAATTATGCCGGTAAGCTAAATGAAAACATGCAGGGAGCCTACCTTTCAACTTACGAATATGATGGCAAGACGGAAGTGATTGTGGCAACGCAATTTGAAAGTCATTATGCGAGGGAAGCGTTTCCGTGTATTGACGAGCCGGCTGCTAAAGCCAAGTTTAGACTAACTTTGGAATTACCAGAAGAATCGGGGGATTTAGTAATTGCCAATATGCCACTTGAAAGGCATGAAGGCAACAAATATGTTTTTGAAACTTCACCAAGAATGAGTACATATTTACTCGCTTGGGTAATTGGTAGGTTTCACGGTAAGACTATAAAAAACGAACATGGTGTAGAAATCACTACATATGTAGCATTAAACCAGGACATTGATGCGGTGGACTTCGCTAATGAAATTGC
>CAZORJ010000105.1:0-223 GCA_964582425.1 uncultured Candidatus Saccharibacteria bacterium | reverse complement strand
AGAGTTTGGAATTTTATGATGATAATTTTGGTGTGCCGTATCCTTTGAAAAAAATAGACCAAGTGGCGCTGCCGGATTTTGAAGCGGGTGCAATGGAAAATTGGGGGCTAGTGACGTACCGCGAATCAATGCTGATTGTCGGGAAGAATGCGACGCTGGGAGCAAAAAAAGGTGTGGCGCTGACAGTTGCGCATGAACTTTCGCACCAATGGTTTGGCGATTT
>CAZORJ010000104.1:0-1918 GCA_964582425.1 uncultured Candidatus Saccharibacteria bacterium | reverse complement strand
ATACACTCCAACCTCTCTTGAGGATTTTATTGGAGTCATCAAACGCACCCCGAAATCAGTCCTAAGTGCTGTGGATCGTGAACGCATCGCCGCCGTGATGAGTTTTGATTCGCGCACCGTAGGTGACTTAATGACCAAAAAATCCAACATGGTTTTTGTTAATGATAAAGAATTTCTTGGCCCACTAGTCCTAGATAAGCTCTATAAATCTGGCTTTACTAACTTTCCAGTCACCGATGGGAAAGGGAAAGTTAAAGGCATCATTCATACCGAAGCCTTTAATGCGCTCGAAATTAAAAAAACCGAACGCGTCGACAAATATATCGACAAAAACGTGAACTATCTCCATGAAACGGACTCATTAAAGTTCGCCGTCGACGAAATCAAGCGTACCAATGGCTACTATTATCTGGTCCTAGACAAGGAAGAAAACCTCGCTGGTTTCTTTACTATCCAGATGCTCCTAGACTACCTTACCCAGTAAAAATGTGGTATAATATATCGCATGAGAGTTTTAACAGATAAACTAATAGATTTTCTTGGTAAAAAAGTCGTTGTCGAGGGCTGGGTGAATTCCAGACGCGACCACGGCGGTTTAATTTTTATTGATCTTCGCGACCACACTGGCATTATCCAGCTTGTTGTTACCCCAGAAACCGAAGAAGCCTTCAAACTAGCCGAATCTGTCCGTGACGAGTTCGTTCTAAAAGCTGAAGGAAAGCTCAGAGAGCGCGAACCAGAATTAATCAACCCAAACATCCCAACCGGCAAAATCGAACTTGTTGTTGAAACTCTTGAACTCTTAAACCGTTCCGAGCCACTTCCGGTTAACACCCATGATGATGGTGAAAAATCTTCCGAAGAACTCCGCCTAAAGTATCGTTTTCTCGATCTTCGTCGTCCATCTATGCTCAAGATTCTATCGGATCGCTCAAGATACTATAGTTTTATGCGTAAATACATGGAAGAGCACGACTTCATCGAAGTTACTACACCGGTTCTTGCCAACTCATCTCCAGAAGGCGCTCGCGACTTCCTCGTCCCATCTCGTCTCCATCCAGGCAAGTTTTACGCACTTCCGCAAGCTCCACAGCAATTTAAACAACTCTTGATGGTTGGCGGCATTCCGCGCTATTATCAAATCGCTGCCTGTTTCCGCGACGAAGACCCACGTGCTGATCGTCTTTATGGTGACTTTTATCAACTTGATTTAGAAATGTCCTTCGTAAATGACGGAGAAGTCGTACGCACCGAGATGGAACCACTCATCAAGTCGCTCGTCAAAGATTTTGCTAAGAAAAAGCTCTTTTCTGAAGATATTCCACGTATTCCATATACTGAATCAATGGAAAGTTACGGGGTAGATAAGCCAGATTTACGTTATGACATGAAGCTAATTGAACTAACCGACGTCTTCAGCGAAACTGATTTCAAAGTCTTTAAAGCCCCATGTGTTAAAGCTATTTGCGTAAAAGGCGGCGCATCACTTACCCGCCGTGAAATTGATGAATTTACCGAGCAGGCCCGGAAACTTGGTGCCGGCGGCTTGGCTTACATTCTATACCAAGATGGCGAAGCAAAATCCCCAATTCTGAAATTCATGACCGAAAAAGAAATCGCTGCCGTTCGTGAACGCACTGGTGCTAGTGACGGCGACGCTGTTTTCTTCGGTGCTGATGAACGCGGCAAAGTGAATAAGGTCCTAGGCCAGCTTCGTATCGCCTTTGCCGACCATTTTGGTTTGAAGGATCCAAACGTTGTGGCTTTGTGTTGGATTGTCGATTTTCCGTTCTATGAATGGGACGAAAAAAATAAGAAATTAGACTTTGGGCACAACCCATTTTAAATGCCAAAAGGTGGTCTAAAAACTCTGGAACTTGCTCAAACTAATGAAGAAAAACTTGCTATTGTTGCCGAT
>CAZORJ010000103.1:0-2065 GCA_964582425.1 uncultured Candidatus Saccharibacteria bacterium | reverse complement strand
CCAGACGAATGTGAATGTGGCGATGAATGTGAATGTGGCCCAGAATGCGACTGTAAAGAAGAGAAAATCGAAGAAGTCGCTGACGCTGTTGAAGAAAAAGTAGAAAAAGCCAAAAAAGCCGAGAAAAAAGAAAAGAAAGCTTAAGTTCGCATGGAACTGAAGCCTAGCGATTTCGTGCATCTGCACAACCATACTCACTACTCGCTTCTTGATGGTTTAACAAAAGTTCCGGAACTGGTTGATTTTGTTAAAAAAGACGGGATGGAAGCCGTCGCCGTGACCGATCACGGTACGATGAGTGGCCTGGTTGAGCTTTATAAGTGTTGTAATGATGCTGGTATTAAGCCTCTACTTGGGTTAGAGGCTTATGTGGCTGCGCGCAAAATGACTGACCGCGATCCGGCGCACGATAAGCAAAGGTTTCATATTACACTCATTGCGATGAATAACCAAGGTTTTGAAAATCTTTGTCGCATTATGAGTAATGCTGAAGAATATGGCAAGTACTACAAACCACGTACCGATCATGACGAAATTGCTAAATATAATGAGGGGCTGATTTGTCTTTCTGGTTGTATGGGCTCAGAAATCTCGGAAGCAATTCGCGCCGATGATGATAAACGAGCCATTGAATTAATTAAATGGTATAAAGGTGTATTTGGCGACCGTTTCTACCTTGAAATGCAAGACCACGGCCATCCAAAATCTAGCACACATTCAGAGGAACAAAAAAAGGTCAACGATTGGCACATGGCGCATGCTAAAGAACTAGGAATTCCGCTAGTAGTAACGTGCGATGCGCACTATTTGAAACACGAAGACCAGGATGCACATGAAGTGCTACTTTGTATTGGCACGGCAGCTAACCTTTCTGATACTAACCGTATGACTTTAAAGGATTACGACCTTCACGTTATCCCAGCCGAAGAAATTATTGATCACTGGAAAGACACTTGCCCAGAGGCAGTTCTTAACACCAAGAAAATTGCCGATCGGTGTAATGTAGATTTGCAACTCGGACGTATTTTGATCCCAAAGTTCCCAGTGCCGGATGGTGAAGACGAAAAAACCTATCTAGACAAGCTCGTATTTCAGGGTTTGGCTTATCGTTATGCCGATAAGAGTCTAGAAGATGCTGCCAAGCTTACCATACCAGAATGCCGTAAGTTACTTGAAAAAGTTGACCAAGACCGCGATGAAAAGCATAAAATCTTGCCACGCATTGATTATGAGTTATCCGTAGTTGATAAAATGGGCTACAATGGTTATTTCTTGATTGTGCAAGACTTTATCAACTGGGGTAAAGGCCAGCGCATCGTGTACGGGCCAGGACGTGGCTCCGCGGCCGGTTCCATTCTCGCCTATGCGCTTCGAATTACTGAGCTCGACCCATTGAAATATGATCTGCTTTTCGAAAGATTTTTGAATCCAGACCGAATTTCAATGCCGGATATCGATATTCAGGATACTAGACGTGACGAAGTGATTGAATATTGTACGAGAAAATATGGCGAGGGAAGAGTATCAAATATTGCCACCTTTGGTAAGATGATGGCTAAAAACGCCGTGCGTGATGTGGCGCGTGTGCTCGAAGTTCCATATGCTGAAGCTGATCGAATTGCTAAAATGGTGCCAGACCCAGTAATGGGGCATCACGTGAAGCTCGCGGATGCGATTAAAGACGTACCGGACCTTAAACACGAATATGAAACCAACCCGACCGCAAAGGAAGTGATTGATTTTGCATCGAGACTAGAAGGTACGATTAGAAACCACGGCGTGCACGCCTGCGGTGTGATTATTGCGCCGGATGATTTGGTAAAATTCCTACCGCTAGAAGTCTCGGCTAAGGGTCCAATTGCCGCACAATTCCCAATGGGCCAGGTTGAGGAGTTAGGACTTCTCAAAATGGACTTTCTCGGGCTTTCAAACCTTTCCGTAATTAATAATGCACTCCGTATGATTCGCAAAGTCTAACATGACGATATTAATCTCTCGACTATACCGCTTGATGATAAAAAGACTTATGAGCTCTTCCAGCGAGCCGAAACGACGGGTGTATTCC
>CAZORJ010000102.1:0-2097 GCA_964582425.1 uncultured Candidatus Saccharibacteria bacterium | reverse complement strand
GAGCGGGTAGGGAAAAGGTGCGAGAGCTCCAAGGCTCTGGCGTCCGGACACCGAGTGGTCCCCGGGAGCTCTGTTACCGGCGGTAGCCGGCCTAGCTACGGAATCCGCAGTGCTTCATCCGTATCCCATAGGCGGGACGTGTCCCTCTATGGCCTTTCTTTACCCTGCACGGTCTTCTCCGTGCGAGTTTTCCGCGCCGCCAATTGGCTGCTGCGGCGTCGTGCACCGACCGTAGGCGCTCCTACGGCAGTGTTGCCCAAAAGGGCGTGTGTTGTTGAGGGGCGTAAAAGCCAAAGCGCATCTCCGTGCAAAGGCACGTGTGAGTTTTGCGGCAAGCCGCTAGCTCGCGTCTTGACCGTTACGTCCCCTTCCCCTCAACAAATCTTTACCACGGGCGGCGTACCGCACCGCAGTTAGATCTATTTAATTATATCATTTTTTATCAAATAATGCTATAATCACATCATGATGAATATGCTTATACAATTCGCGGTAATGGATATTAATGATGTTGGCGGTAACGATTGCCTTTGCGAAAACTGTGATCTCTGCGGGGATGTCACGCCAATCTGGATTTTTTGGACCATAGCTGCACTGTTTTTAGCGGTTTTTATCGCTGGTTTAGCTTTGCGTATTAGATTAGCCCGCAAAAAGGAGAATATTATGAAAGCCGACATATTGATGGTGATTGGCTTTATTGGGGTGGTATTTTTTGCATTATTTGCGATTAATGGTTGGCCTTTTAGTATATTCTCTGATTAGTTTTTAGAACAACATTATTCAAGTCACAGAGTATTTTGACCATTTTTCATAACCATAATTTGGATTTTAAAATTCAAAAGTTTTTCACATGTGGCAACTTTTTTGTTATTTTTTTATGAAATTCATCACGCAAATGGTTTTTCGTGTTATTATGGTTATGTATGAGAGTGTTTGGAGGAACTCGGCTACGAGGGTGCCGCGTTGCTCGTAAGAGGAACGATTTTCGTTCCGTCATTATGGGTTGGAACACCCTACTTGTTGCTCTATTCCAAATCTTTGGACTGGGAGGGATTTTTGCGTCTCTTCACACTGAACCAGTGCAGGCAATCGCAAAAGAAAGCACCCTTACGATGTCGATTAGTACGGACGAACTTTCCGTTCATGTGATTCCAGCGATAGACGGCGCGTTTGCGGCTTCCAGTGATGCGACAATTTCAGTTTCTACCGATAATTACTCTGGTTACGCCTTATCCGTTGCAACCAATAATGGTACTAGTTTGGTTGACGGCGAAAACAACGAGATAGAATCAATTAGCTCAATCGTTTCTGCTACCGATTTCGCTACGCAAGCTACCTTTAAAAATAAGTGGGGATTCAAACCGAGCCAATACATCCAGAACGTCGGCGGTGTTAATACTGTAATCACTAATACCAGCAATTATTTACCAGCACCTTCCTCGGCAGGTGATTTAATTGATCAGACTAGCGCGCCGAACTCAACGGCAAATCAATACACAATCTCATTCGCTGCAAAGGTTGACTTTGTACTACCAAATGGAACATATTCCTACACTTACATCGTCCGCGCAATTTCAAACCCGACCATATATAACATCACATACAATGCAAACACCAACGACACCGTCACTTCAATGCCAACACCAAACCCACAAGCAATACAAATTGCCGGCGGGACCGATACTTTGCACAGTACTACGACTCTCAGTAGTGCCGTGCCGCTAAGGACCGGCTATACCTTCGCCGGCTGGTGCGACGTGGCGACCACCTTTAATTCTACGGCTGGGAACCAAGAGTGCAGTGGTACCACCTATACGGCTGGTGGCACGTATGGTATTGATCAAACTACCGATGGCTCCAACATCACGCTTTATGCGATTTGGAATGTTAATTCTTACACAATTTATTTCCACCCGGAAAACGGGGATAGCACTATTGAATGGAGTAAGAAGTATGGTGATGCGCTAGGTACTCTGCCTGCACCAATCAAAGCGGATTATATACTTGAGGGTTGGTATCCAAATACAAACTACACCGCCGCAGAAAAGATTTCAGATGAAACACTGGTAACTGGTGATCAACATTACTATGCCCATT
>CAZORJ010000101.1:0-2118 GCA_964582425.1 uncultured Candidatus Saccharibacteria bacterium | reverse complement strand
GAATAGAAGAACTGTTGAAAAACCTCACGTCGGGGCTACTCCACCAAAACACCCAAGAAAAGAACGGCTCTACTTATTAATCGAAAATCCAGATGACGTCGAGACGTTGTCGGAAATTAGAAGACTGGCCGATTTGAATCTTGGCGTGCAAGAGGTTATACTAGTAACAAAAGAAAATGACGAAAAGCGGACACTTAGAATGCCATTTAAGGTCGATGCTAATGACGATTTAATCTATGAGCTTAAGAATCTTTTAGTTGAGGAAAAGGTAAAAGTAAAATGATCACATTATTCGGTGCACCGGGTGCGGGAAAAACAGTGCAGGGACAACTTCTAGCCGAGAAGTATGGCTGGACATGGGTGTCCTACCGCGACCTATTAATGAGCTTAAATGATAAAGATATTAGATATGCTTTGGAGCACGGTTTGTTCATCGATGATGACAAGGCCACTGCTTTGATGAAAAGCGTGTTCTACGATATCCGTCACAGCACAAGATACCGCGTACTTGGTAGTACAAAATTAAGATATCAGCCGCAAATCGTGCTGGATGGGTTCCCGGCCGATTATCGCCAGCTCAAATGGATGATTGAGAATAAGGAAATCAAGAATTTGGACGGCGCGATTGTGTTAAGAGTGCCGCGTGGAGAATTATGGAAACGCTTGGTTGAAAGAAAGCGTGTTGATGATACGAGAGCAGCGATTGAACGCCGCCAGGATGCGTACGAACGAAATATCACTGGTATGATTAAAACTTTACGGATGAACGATATTGAAGTTCGCGAAGTGGATGGCGGCAATGGACCAAAAGATGTCCTGGCCCGTGTAGAAGATGTTTTAGCTGACTGGGGAATGGTGCCAAAGAAGCAATACGAGAAGATAAAAAAATAACCCCCGAAGGGGTTACTTTTTATTTTGCTAGTTTGTTGATTAACTCGCTCGGGATCATAATGACCGTCTTTTGAGATGGGTCAGATGAAATCTTTTCCAAGGTTTGGAGCGTACGGATGTTGAGACCACCTGGCGTACGAGCAAGGAGGTCAGCCGCTTGTGCTACGCTTGTGGCAGCGGATTTTTCACCTTCAGCAGAAATAATGGCGGCACGGCGTTCACGTTCGGCTTCAGCTTGCTTGGCCATGGCACGCTTCATATCGGCTGGGAGCTCGATGTTTTGGAGCTTCACGTTTTCAATATCAATACCCCATTTGTCGGTTTGGACATCGACGATTTCACGAATCTTCTCGGAAATTTCATCGCGTTTGCTAAGGATTTCATCAAGATCAAAGTTACCAGTCACATCGCGAAGCGCGGTTTGAGCAAAGGTGCTGGTCGCGTAAGTGTAGTTAGTAGTTTCAAGCACGGCCTTTTCGGCATTTAGAACCTTGAAATAAACGATAGCGTCAACGTTAACAGTCACGTTATCGCGAGTGATTACTTCCTGCTTTGGAATATCCATTGGTGTAGTACGGACATCAACCTTGATCATGCGATCGATGTAAGGGATGATAACGCGAAGTCCAGGTTTTAGGGTCCTAGAATACTTACCAAGTCTTAAAACGATTCCTCTTTCGTATTGATTTACGATGCGGATACCTGGGATAATAATAAATAATATGATAATGAAAATCATCGCAAACACGCCCGATGCGACCTCATATCCTTCCATATAACTCCTTATGTTAATTAATACAATTATAGCGCAATTTTTGTACCAATCAAGGATAGACGCTCCCTTGTGATATAATATATATGGTATGGGAAAACAGAAAAAACCAGATATGGCAACGGTAAACCGCAGAGCGCATTATGATTATCAGCTCGGCGATGAGCTTGTTGCTGGGATGGTTTTATCTGGCCCAGAAGTCCGCTCAATTCGCGACCACCACGTACAACTAAAAGGTTCTTTCGTAACGATTAGAAACGGTGAATTATGGTTGAATAATCTAACTCTCGGTGCTGATACGGCTCGAAACATTAAGTTGCTTGCAACCAAAAAACAAATTGCTAGCTTAATGCGCGAAAAAGTCGCTGGCTCAACGATTGTGCCAGTAAAACTACTTGGTGGCGACCGTCATATCAAACTTGTAATTGCCGTAGGTAAAGGTAAGGAAAAGTACG
>CAZORJ010000100.1:1927-2152 GCA_964582425.1 uncultured Candidatus Saccharibacteria bacterium | reverse complement strand
GTCGTGTTGATAGACTCCGTGGTCTCAAGGAAAACGTGATTATCGGTCGTAAGATTCCGGTAGGAACCGGTGTCACTCCGATTGACACTGCGAGTGAACCAACTCCAGAAGAACTAGAAGAAATCTAGTAGCGAGAACGAAAAAAGTCCCTTCGGGGACTTTTTTTTAGGGTCAATGTGTGTTATGATAATGAGAGACAAGAGGTTTTATGCATTTCAAGACTAT
>CAZORJ010000100.1:216-1917 GCA_964582425.1 uncultured Candidatus Saccharibacteria bacterium | reverse complement strand
AAATCCCTAAAAAATAAAGACATGTTGAAGCGAGTACTGATTATTCTTGGTATTTTGGTTGCTTACAGAATGCTCGCAAGGATCCCGGTCCCGATGGGCGATGCTTCTACGTTCAAAGAAGCCGTCTCAAACTTAATGGAAAAGTCTGATTTCTCGAATTTCTTAAACCTCATTTCAGGCGGTGGTCTGGCATCGTTTAGTATTATTTTAGTCGGTATGTCACCATACATTACCGGCTCTATCGTGGTGCAACTTCTAACTAAAGCGATTCCTCGTCTAGAGGAACTATCTAATGATGGTGAAGCGGGACGTCGCAAGATTAACCAGTGGACCCGTATCTTGACAGTGCCTCTAGCAATCGTGCAATCTGTGGCTTACATTTTTATCCTTTATCAATCCGTAGTTTCTTCAAATATCTCGACTGACTTTGTACCAACTGCAGGTGACTGGGTACTTTCAGTGGTTTCAATGACTGCTGGTTCTGTAATTTTGATGTGGATGGGTGAGCTTATCACTGAGCAAGGTATTGGTAACGGTATTTCTACGATGATCTTTGCTTCGATTATTGCACAGCTCCCATCGACTATGGGTGGACTTGGCGCGAGTCTGTTAGATACAAGCCAAGGTTCACTTAACCTATTTGGTTGGCTGGAGCTACCATTTAACCCAACAACATTCTGGATTGTCTTCGGTTTTGGTATTGCAATGTTAATAGTGATTTACTTCTTAGTGAAGCTGAATGAGGCACAGAGGGTAATTACGATTAATTATGCTAAGCGTGTGCATGGTAATTCATCATATGGTGGCATTAAGTCGATTTTACCAATCAAGCTGATTGCAGCCGGTGTGATTCCAGTAATCTTTGCAACTGCATTCTTGTCACTCCCAGCACTGATTGGTCAGGTGATTACTTCGCTTGATGCTGGTAATGAATTTGGCCAGTCGTTAATTACGATTTTCTCAGCACCGTCGGCAAATAACTTTACGACACTTTATCCGGACGGGATTACTGGTCGCTGGTTTATTTATCCGGCACTTTACTTTGTGTTGGTATTTGCATTCACCTATTTCTACACTTCAATTATCTTTAATACTAAGGAGATTGCTGATAACCTTCAAAAACAAGGTGGTTTTATTGAGGGTGTCAGGCCGGGCGCAAAAACGGCTGAATATCTTAGCAAGGTCGTAAATCGTCTTGATCTCTTTGGTGCTTTGGCGCTTGGCTTAATTGCAATGTTACCATTCATTACTGATTATATTTTCATTATAGTGACAGGTGCACCAATTGGTCTTTCAATTTCTGGTACTGGGCTTCTTATCGTAGTAACGGTGGCGTTAGAGAATCTAAGGTCGGTGGATTCCAGGGCTCTAATGATAACTTACGATGATTTCTCAAATGAGTCTGAAGATTAGTACAAGTCCAAAACAAATCGTAAAATACATTCTTTTAACTCTTTTGTGCGTATTTGTTTTGGTATTCTTTATAAAAGTTGCGGTCTACGAGGCGGATTATTATTCAAGAATGGAAGGAAGCGAACGCGATGCGACGATTGCGAATGTCCCGTCTGAGCAAGAGGAATTAATTGAAGAAGAACCAACCAAAGAAGAGGTTCGTCAATATACGGTGACGCCAGATCGTCCAAGATATTTGACGATTCCTAAACTAGACATCTACAATGCGAGGGTTCTCGCGATGGGTGT
>CAZORJ010000100.1:0-206 GCA_964582425.1 uncultured Candidatus Saccharibacteria bacterium | reverse complement strand
AAGGTGCCCTTAGCACACCGAGAAACATTCATGATGTGGGTTGGTATGTAGACTCTGGTAAGCCAGGTTCCGGTAAAACATTAGTGATTGATGGCCATAATGGTGGGCCACATAAATACGGTGTATTTAAGAATTTACCGAAGTTAGTTCAAGGCGATATTATTATCGTGGAAAGAGGTGACGGTACATCCTTTAACTATGAGGTA
>CAZORJ010000099.1:0-2197 GCA_964582425.1 uncultured Candidatus Saccharibacteria bacterium | reverse complement strand
TTAGCAAAGGCGCCAAAGCCTACAAAGAGTTTACTAAAGAAGTAGAGGAGAGAACAAAATGAGTATGAAAGGTCTCGGTCGTGGGTTTGACTCTCTCATCCCAACCGATTTAGTGGATGAAGAATTTGATCCAACTGCCACCGAAGATAAAGACACGAGTATTTTAAAAGAGCTGGCTCTAGATGATATTGTTCGTGACGAAGATCAGCCACGCCGTGAGTTTGACAAGGAGGCCATTAATGCGCTTGCCGCCTCCATCAAAGAGCACGGTGTTTTGCAGCCAATCGTAGTAACAAAAGAAGATGGTAAATACAAGATTGTCGCCGGTGAACGCCGCTGGCGCGCTTCTAAAATCGCCGGACTAAAGAAAATCCCAGCCATCATCCGTACGGTTGATTCTCAGAATCGTCTCGAGCTTTCTGTCATCGAAAACGCTCAGCGCGAAGATTTAAACGCTATTGAGCTCGCAACTGCCTATGCTAAGTTAAAGAATCAATTTAACTTATCTGTTGAGGATATTGCTGCTAAAGTTGGCAAGTCCGAAACCTCCGTGCAGGGAACCATGCGACTATTGAACCTCCCAGATGACGTCAAAAAAATCATGGTTAAAGAGAAGCTTACTGAAGGCGTCATGCGTCCACTCGTCTCAGTTGACGAAAAGATTATTAAGAAGGCCTTGCCAAAGATTATTAGTGAAGGCTGGACCGCTCGCAGAGTTGAACGATTTGTGAGAGATAACAAAGAAAAGTCTTCTACCGCCCTCGTCAAAGCTCACCAGCACCATAAAGAAGAAGACGCCCTGAACCAGAAATACAATGTCGTTACCAAGATTAGCGGCCGCTCTCTGACTTTCAAATGTAAAAACGACGACGAATTAAAAGAACTCATCAAATCTCTGTTATAATTAAAATATGAAAGAGAAAGATTCCGCGAGAATAGAACGCGCGGTTGAGGTCGCTAAAAAGGCCCACGAAGGCCAGTTTCGTAAAACCGGCGAACCATACATTATTCATCCTCTTGCCGTCAAGAAGATTCTTGAAGAGTGGGGAATGGATGAAGATACTATCATTGCTGGTATTCTTCATGATGCTGTTGAAGACACACCCTTAACTCTTGATGAAATCCGTAAAGAATTCGGCGAGTCGGTCGCCTTCCTTGTTGATGGCGTTACAAAGCTTTCTACGGCCCGCAACGGCATGCGTGATATTGATACCTACCTCCCGGAAACCAAAGACAACTTCCTGCGCCTTATGATTGCACTAGGCGACGATATTCGCGTTCTTATCATTAAACTTGCTGATCGCCTTCATAATCTTCGCACACTGTCTGCTCTCCCGCCAGATAAGCAAAAGAAAATCGCCAAAGAATCACTTGAAGTTTTCGCACCTCTAGCGGATCGTCTCAATATGGGGCGTCTCCGTGTTGAAATGGCTGACCTCGCTTTTAAGTACGTTGATCCAAAACGCTACGAAGAGCTTAACGATTTGATTGAGAAGTACAACAAATCCGCCGAGCGCTCACTAAAACAAATTGAAAAAGAGGTTGGCGAAGCTCTGGATAAAGAAAAGATTAAATACGAAATCTCTGGCCGTGTTAAATCAGTCTATTCACTCCATAAAAAGCTCGCGAAACACAATCAAAACATCAACGAAATCTATGATTTAACCGCTCTACGCGTCATCGTCGAAGATATCACTAGTTGTTACCTTACTCTTGGTGTAATTCACTCGCTTTACACCCCAATGTCTGGCCGTATTAAAGACTACATTGCAATGCCGAAGCAAAATGGTTATCAATCTATTCACACCACCGTTATTACCAAAGATAAACGCGTAGTAGAATTCCAGATTCGCACCCGCGAGATGCACGAATATGCCGAACGTGGTCTTGCTGCCAGTTTCTATTACAACGAACAAAAGCTTACCGAGAACTACAAAAAAGGGAAGATCGAGCATCTCCCTACCAACCTTCTTTGGATTACCGAACTCCAAATGACCGCCGCTAAACTTCGTGAAGGTAAAAAAGTTGATTTAAAGAAATTGAAGCTCAATCTCTTTGCTGACAAGATTTTCGTCTACACACCAAAAGGCGATATTATCGACTTGCCTAAAGGCGCCCTGCCGCTCGATTTTGCGTATCGTCTGCATTCCGAAATTGGCGACCATGTAGTTGGTGTAAAAATCAACGGCAAAATGAG
>CAZORJ010000098.1:0-2204 GCA_964582425.1 uncultured Candidatus Saccharibacteria bacterium | reverse complement strand
GCTCCGCGACCAGTTTCGTCAGTTGCTCCATCACCACAACCTGATCCAGAACCAATTTCGGCCGCTGAAGCTCTTGAAAAAGCTATCACTGACGTGCCAAAACCCGCTGCGCTCGATGCGCCAACCGAAACTATTGCTCCAGCTAAGAAAAAATCAAAGACTTTATTAATCACATGTATATTACTCTTCTTGATCGCTGGTGTAGTCATCGCCTTAATGGCTACCGGAGTTCTTGATTTTAGTGGTAAAAAATCTAAACCACAGCCAGAAAAAGAAGCTGAGGGGCCAAACGCCGCCAAGATCGAAGAGGTCTGTGTTGCTCGTGGCCTTAATTATGCCGAAATGCTCCCAGAGGACAATCTCTACGAATCATACAAAGTAATTATGGGTGATGATACTACCAGTATTCATCACTGTGTTACACCACCAGAAACCACCATTGAAAGCGGCAGTGATTTTTCCGAAGAAATTGTCACTGTTTTCTTTAACGGTAGTTATTCCGAACTTGATGAAACTAAGAATAATGATCTCGTCGGTAGTTATCGTGATTCCGCCAAAAACGGCGACAACAACGTCACGGTTCTTGAAAACACCACTAATTTCTTCAAAGTTGTGACCGTAGCGGGCCCAATTTACAATTATTTCGTTGTCTATAAAAACTCCATTTCTTTCATTAGAACTGGTCAAATCGACTCGGCTGAAAGCATCTTAAATGAACTTCAATATCCAGATCGTTCACACGCAGATCCAGAGGCCACTGAGAAGAAAATTGAAAATGCCAAAAATGACGAAGCAATTAAGACTGCGCTTCAAAACTTTAACATCAATATTGCGAATTACGTCGCCAACCAAGGCGCTCTACCAGTGCTGGAAGGGGAATCACAATTAGATATTAATGGTTCTGGTACTACCGCCCTAGACGCACTCTATTCTAACTATCTCATTAATATCAAAAACAAGAATGGCGAATCCTACTCCTTCCAAGCCTCTGCTGCCGCCAGCGAAGACCTTGCTATGGACGACGCAATCACACTTCACTATAACTCCAATTGTTCCGGCGAGAACGATACATTGCAAACCGCCGAGAATCAATACGCCTTAACTCACCCGTCTACCGATGGCAACAAATACTATTGTGTATCAAATAATTAAGGAGGAATAACATGGAGCTACCAAAACCACTTCCAAAAGAAAAAACGCCAGAGCCACTTGTTATTCCAGCCCGCGAAAAGACTGAACCGGCCGTAAAACCTTCAAATCTCCCAAATGACGATGAAAAGAATCGACCAATGCCGCGTGCTGAGCATGTCGAAAAAACAGAGGTAGAAAACTCGCCAGAGCCAAACGACGACGAAAAGAATACCCCAATGGACACCGAAGCTCATGAAGAAACCCATGAAGAAAAAGCTCCGGTCGACCCATCCATTAAGGCTGCGATAGCAGAAGAAACCAAAGATGCTAGCGCCATTGCTGATGCCATCATCATGTCTCACACTGCTGCCACTAAGACTTCGTCCAAACATAAAAGCAACGTTGCAACCTTTATTGTCCTAATTCTTGGCGTTCTCGCAGTGCTTGCAGTGCTATTCTTTGGCGGAGTCATTAAAATTGGTGGCGGTGGCAGTGGTGACGAGCCGGCTCCACTAGACGATCCAAGGGGTCCACGCCTCGCCAAAAAGGTGTGCGAAGCCCACGAAAACTATCAATTCGAGAAACTCACCAACCAGGATGATTGGTATATTATGGGCAATGAAAATGCCGACGCGTCAGTTAGAAACCAATATACTTGCAAGTATAAAGAAGACATGGAACGCCCAGAAGAAACCTTTGAATTTACCTTTGTAGTATTAAATGAAAACTATGAAGACATCGAGGGCTTCAAGGATTATCTCAGTTCGACCTCTGAGTATTACACCATTCTGGAAGATTCCGACGAGTTCTTTAAGTGCCTCACTTCTACTAACCCTCACATTTATCTCAGCGTCTACAAGACCTCGTTCATCCACCTTTATGCTAGCGACGTGGATACCGCTGAGAAGCTCTTAAAAGACCTCAAGTTCCCGGATCGCGCTCACGCTGAGAATTAATAAGTATTAAAACTTTATCCCTTAAACCACCTCTTTTTGTGGTATAATTAAAAGATACCAAATAAAGGAAGGGATAAAGTATGAAAACCTCAGACAATCTAGAAAAAATGCGTCATA
>CAZORJ010000097.1:0-2229 GCA_964582425.1 uncultured Candidatus Saccharibacteria bacterium | reverse complement strand
CAATCTCCATAAACGTCGGAATCCATGGCCAAGTATCAATACATATTTCTACGTCGCCCATCTCCCAAGTTTCACGATATGTTTCTTGCTCAGCCTTTACCGCCAGCCCGCAACTCTTCATAAAAAGCACCGCATCATCATAATCATTCACGATGAGATTTACTTCCTTAGTACCGAGAATCGAATAGTCATCCAACACATTTTTATAAGTCATTACAATCCTGCCCTGGCCCTCATCTCTCACTCTCGCGAAAGAATGCTCACCCGTATAAAACACCACGCGCTTCATCAAAACTTCTGGTTTTACTAACGTAGCTCCGGCCTTTTTTAACCGTTCCCTCATCCCATCCTTATCAATATCTAAAAATTGTGCCTCTATCTCGTTATTCATACATATATTATATACTACGTCAGATACTTCCACCCCATATTCTGCCAGAACTCAGTCGCATCATACCAATCAAACACCTTTGACGCTAGTAAATTATAAATCTCATCAACCATCACGAGCGAAAACAGCGTAATCGCGAGCGTGAGAAACGCGCGTTTACTCATTTTGATAGCGAGCATCTTGCACGCTGGCACCACCGCGTACACCAAGAACAGCGCAGACACTCCAAAAAACATCACACTTCTTAGGCACACGAATCCTTCAATATTTCCAAAATTCCAAATCTCAATATTATAATCCCAATACCGCGCACCAAATATCTTATATACTAACCAGCCAGACACAAATTCGAGTAGCCCTGTCACCACCACCGACGTGATAAACACCAGAATCGGCCATTTTTTCAGCTTCCAAGTCGTCATCAAAATCAACACTGCACCAATCGCATATATATTAATCCATGGCAAAAAGTTCCCACCCTGCATATAAAAATCACCTGTGCCGCCGTCAAAATAATAAAAGACCATTTCATACACCCAGCCAAAGAACCCTGCAAATACTATCACCAGTAATGCAATTCCAATCTTCTGGTACTTTTCTAAAACGGTTTCTTTCTTTTTGCTCATGCTTTAATTATATACACATTCCATTATAATAAAAAGAATAGGACTCGACCTATAATCTATAAAAGGAGGGTGCACTTTATGTCTAAGTATTGGAATTGCGCTGATGACGGCCAACACTGGATCATCGAGAGAGAGTTGAAATCGATGCTCGAAGGCAATCACTTCCGTTTTAACTACGGTATTCAAATTGAAAGCGTCGAAGCTATCTCCATCAATAAAGATAGCACCGCCGATGCTGATATTTACGGAAGAGATGAAAAAGATTTTAAAAATAAGTATCACCTTCGACTTAAACTCTATCCTGCCGGCGATTTCGTTATCATGAGCACCAAAAAGCAGTAATCCAATACACCAAAAATCCCCGCCTGAAAGCAGGGATTTTTATTACTAATTATTTTGCGTATTCTACCGCGCGAGTTTCACGGATGACATTTACCTTAATCACACCCGGATAACTCATCGTCGCTTCAATCTTGTTGGCGATATCGCGTGCAAGCTTAAGAGCCGAAAGATCATCAATCTGCTTTGGCTCTACAATTACGCGAACCTCCCTACCAGCCGAGATTGCATAGGCCTTATCAATACCCGGGAATCCAGTCGCAATGTTCTCAAGGTCACGCATACGCTCCGCAAAGTTCTCGGCTGAGATATTGCGAGCTCCTGGTCTAGCTGCGCTCATTGCATCACAAATCTTAATAATCACAGCTTCTGGAGTGGTGGCTTCAATATCATCATGATGTGCGGCAATCGCGTGAACCACTTCGTCCGGCATACCATATTTCTTCGCCAGTTCTGCGCCAATGTCCGCATGCTTGCCTTCGATTTTGTGCGTTACGGCCTTGCCCATGTCGTGCATGAGAGCAGCCGTCTTTGCAATGCGCTTATCGGCACCAATTTCTTCAGCAATCATACCAGCTACATGTGCCATTTCAATCGAGTGAAGTAGCACATTCTGGCCGTATGAAGTACGGAATTTAAGCTCACCAATGAGGTGGACGAGCTCACGTGGAATACCAACTAGGCCAACTTCGCGTACAGCATCTTCACCAGCGCGTACGACTTCCTTTTCAATTTCCTTTTCACCCTTCGTTACGGCTACTTCAATGGAAGATGGATTAATCCGCCCATCTTTCATTAAACGCTCCAAAGCATATCTTGCTACCTGGCGGCGAATCGGATCAAATGACGACAACACCACCATACCTGGCGTAT
>CAZORJ010000096.1:0-2274 GCA_964582425.1 uncultured Candidatus Saccharibacteria bacterium | reverse complement strand
GCGACCTCTGCCGTGACAGGGCAGCGCTCTAACCAACTGAGCTACGATTCCACTGTATTCGTTATTATATCGTACTTTTAATCAAATTGCAAGGATTACACGCCTGGGATTTGGAAGGCACCAGGATTGGCGGCTTGAGCACCGTAGACTTGATCTTGCATGGCTGGTTGCGGTCCAACACCGACAATTGGGGCGCCAGCACCATCCATGCTAATTGGAGGGGTTGGTGGCGGAGGAAGCACTTCATCACCTGGAAGAGGCATATAATTAATATTCGGCACGCCGTTGATTTCTGGTTTAGTAGCGGCAAACGGAGCGGCAGCAGCGGCTGGATTTGGGGCCATCTCGGATGGGCTAGCAATAATTGCGCCTGGGGCAGAAAGCTCAGCCTGAGCTTCAGCAAGTGCATCTTCAAGCATGCGGCCATATTTATTAGTTCCCTCGCCTAGGGTCTCTGGAGTGAAATCGGTTGGTACACCGATGACTTTTTCTGGCTTAACGGCAGCTTCAAAGTTATGAGCAGCTGCTTGATCCTCGGCGCTTTGCTCATGTTCTGGAACGGCAGAACTATTGGCGGCATATTCGGTACCGGTAGCTTCTGGCTCTTCTAGGGCCTCTGGTTTTTCTTCTGCTACGATTTCTGGAGCTGCAGCTGGTTCTTCTTTTTCTTCCTTTTCTTCAGCTGGTTCTTCGGCTGGCTCTTCGGTATCATCAATACGGACTGGTTTATTGCCTTCATCTGGAGTAACTTCGGCAGCGACGCCGGACAGGCTAGCTTCGGCAGCCTTCAGGTCATTTAGAAGAGTTGATTCTTTTTCATTAACAGAGGCGTCGATTTCGACGGATTCGTCAACACCCTCTTCGTTACCGTGTTGGATATCGAGCTTAGTTTTGTCACGGTCGGATTGCTCAAATCCACCAGCAAAGAACATTTCGTTGTCAATATCAGAGGTAATATTCTTGGAAATAAGTTGTTGGTTAGCGCCAGAATCGATGAGGCGCGCCGAAAGTTTCATGGTGCGGGAAGTAGTTGAAGCAGTGGCGAAGCGATTGGTGGAAGCAACGATACCAGAAAGGAAGGCGGTAGCTTCTTCCTTTTGGAGACCTTCTTTACCGATACCATAGAGGAGTTCGGCAATCATTTCAGAAACAGAGCTGGCGGTCTTGTCACTCCACTCGATTTCACCAAGCTTCCCTGGCTTACCAGTGGTAACGTTAACAACAACAGCATCATGCATGATACGACCATGTTCGCGGAGTGCGTCATCAAGGTCAACGCCGTTAGCGACGTCAAGGGCAATGACGAGATCAACGTTGAAGTCACCATACGAGAATTCAAGATCATCGGCAGTAATACGAGAACGATATGGAGTAATAAAGATTTTGACATAGTCACCATCGAGCTTATAGCGAAGATGATCGGCTTTTTCCTTATTAAGTGCGATGACAAAATCTTGGAGAATGTCAGCAGAAGACTCAAAGGTTTCTTCTGGCTTTAAGAATTTCAGGACGTTTGGTGTGTTACCAGAGTAGATGGCGGTAACACGTTTGCCGGAGCGATCAAGGAACAAAGAAAGGCCAATGGCACAAGCAAGTTCATCGATGGACGGATCAGATGAAAGCGCGACAAGAATGTTATGAGATTCGCCGATTTTAGAAGCGACGGACGACATGATTTCAGTGTTGTCTTGAACTTCGTTTTTTGGCGCCTCTTTGTCAGGTGCGTCGGTATCAGAAACAGCATCATCTGGGATGATTGGAGTTGGATTATCGTCTCCTGTGTCTTTTACAGGAGTAGGCGAATCTACCGGCTGTGTTTTTGTGTTATCCTGATCAGGCATTCTTACCTTTCTAACCATCATATTACCATAAGCTTGAACAAAGTGCAAGCGTTTTAGGACTTTTGTCAATTTTTCTACTCTTTACTTTTAGAGAGAAAAGAGTTATAATGTGTGAAAGCAATTAATTTTTAATTATATAGGAATAAAATGCCGATTATTAAATCTGCCAAAAAGGCTGCTCGTCAAGCTGATAAGCGTACGGAGCATAACGTAGAGATTAAGAAGGACATCAAGGCTGCTGTAAAGGCTTTTAAGGCCAAACCAAGTGCCAAGACTTTGGCTGCTGCTCAATCTGAGTATGACAAGGCCGTCAAGAAAGACCTTCTAAAGAAGAATACTGCTTCCCGTCGCAAAGCCAACCTTCATGAGTTCGCTAAGAAAGCTGGCGTTAAGTTAGCGAAGAAAGCCTAAGTAAAAACGATTCGATAAGCAG
>CAZORJ010000095.1:0-2309 GCA_964582425.1 uncultured Candidatus Saccharibacteria bacterium | reverse complement strand
ACCAAGGACACTGCGTGTATAAGACGCATGCTCTAACCAGCTGAGCTATACCCCCAGCTACTCTATTTTAGCACATAATGCTATAATAGTAAGCGTGAACACCTTGAAGACCAAGCTTCGCCAACTGAAATATAACCTAAAACATGGGTTTTTTTCGATTGAAAACGTTGTTTTGATCCTCGCTATTATCCTCTGTCTTACCTGGACTTATCAGTCCATCCAAGCCATGTCCAGAAACTGGGAACTGACCGAACGTCTGAGCGCCGACAAAAAGCAACTTGAACTCCTCCAAATAGAGGTCGAAACCGCTGAACTCGAAAACGAATACTATCGCACCGACGAATATAAAGAGCTCGCCGCTCGTCGCCTCGCCAATAAACAACTTCCGGGTGAATACATGGTTTACTTGCCGCCAAACTCCGATACAGCTAAAAACAAGCATCAAGTTGCCACCATCATCAAAGGTGAAAAAAGATATACTAATTTTGAAAAATGGATGATGTTTCTATTTCCCAATGTATAAAGAACTTATGCTATAATAGAAATATGAAAAGGGTTAGGCATGGTTTTACTTTAATTGAAGTATCGTTCTTTTTGGCGATTACTGGCGCCTTATTTGTTAGTATTATCGTTGGTACCCAAAACTCAATTTGGCAACAAAAATTTAATGATTCAGTCCAGAGCTTCACTAATTTTATTCGCAATGCTTATTCGCAAGTTGCCAACCCGCAGGGAATTGGTGACGGCCGTAGCGATCAAGCCATTTATGGCAAACTCATCGTTTTTGGCCAGGAATATGATTTAAAAGGTGACAGAATTCCGGCTTCCGAACAAAGAATCTTTATCTATGATGTCGTTGGCGATGCTTCGAGCATTGGCACCGGTTCAGTCATCGAAACCTTCAAGGCTCTTAGAATCAACGTTGTCGTTGAAGAAGTCACTGGCAACACCACCACCAACGTCTCACCAGCTGGCCTCGCTGATAGCTTCGTCCCAACCTGGGCTTCCGTTATTGAAAAAACCAGAGTTACTGCTGGTGCCGACAATAACTTCAAAGGATCAATCCTCATCGTCCGCCACCCACGCTCCGGTATTATTAATACTCTTGCCACTGACCGTGTGATTAAAGTCAATGAAGAAGTTAAAAATGCCCGTCTGAGTGGCAACTATAGCGGTACCAGGACTCTTCTTACTAGCAAACTCGATTTCTTCTCCGTGGGTGAAGTTGACTTCTGCGTCAACCCTTATGGCATGGGCGAAATGGGCACCTTTAGACGCAACGTTCGCATTGTTAAAAATGCCCGCAACGCCTCCGGCGTCGAAATCATCGACCAAGATGCGTCTGATAATTATTGCAAATAAAATCTGGGTAAAAACATAATCATTATGATATAATAAAAGTATGTCGAAAAAGGCTTATCGGGATGGGTTTACTTTGATTGAGCTGACACTAGCCATGCTTTTTATTGGCCTTCTTTCTATTTCAATCGTACTCATTATTAGCAACACCGTATCAGCCTTCCAACGCGGCATGAAGCTCAGCCGTGTTAACTCTACTGGCACCGATCTTGTAGATGATATGCGCGCCTCTGTCCAAAGCTCTTCCGCGAGAGGTCTACTTAACAGCTGCTATTCAAACGTTTTTGCTTCCGGTGTGCCTTTAGGCCCAGAACAACGCGAAAAATGTATGAAAGACAATGCTAAGAACTATGTCGCGGTTTCTAAATACGCCAAGATTAAAATCAATGGCGTAGAACAAGAGGTTCCAATCCTCGGCGCCTTCTGCACCGGCTCATATACCTACATCTGGAACAGTGGGTACTTTGAGGCCGAAAACGTCACTTTCCCAGAAAGAACCAACAAAGAGTGGGCCAAGATTCGTTATATGGATGGCGGCGATGTCAAAGAATACCCAGCCGCCGGCACCAAGCCGTTCCGCTTGCTCCGCATCCAAGATGAAGCCCGCATTTTCTGTCTCGCTGCCGTTGATAACACTGGCAACTCTTATGAACTACCAAATAGTGGTATTAGCAACGTCTTTGATATCAGCTCAATTAGCTACGGACAACTCCGTGATGATATTGTCGATTTGTTGCCGCCGGATAGTGGAAACGATCTCGCGGTTTATGATATCTCAGTTGCGCGTCCAGCCGTCAGTGAAAACGGCGACAACGCCTTCTACTCAGTTTCGTTTATTCTCGGCACCGTAACCGGTGGTGTAAACATTGTAGCCAACGGCAACTCCTGTGTTGCACCAAACGATATCATGCCAGGGAATTATAATTATTGCGCGATTAATAAATTTAATT
>CAZORJ010000094.1:0-2370 GCA_964582425.1 uncultured Candidatus Saccharibacteria bacterium | reverse complement strand
CCAGTGCCTTCAACCACTCGGCCACCTTTCCGCGAATTATTATATCATATTATTCAGCGTTTGTGTAGACGTTCGTCACGTCATCAAGATCATCCACCGCGCCGAGTAGTTTTTCAAGTTTCTCGGCATTTTCACCTTCAACTGGCACATAAGAGTTTGGTACATATTGAAGCTCAGCGCTAGTAACCGTAAGGCCGGCATCGATTAAACCGCTGCGTACCTTCATAAGATCTGAAGAAACCGTATAAATAACCATGTAGTCATCTTCTTCAACCGCATCTTCTGCACCGGCTTCAAGTGCTGCCATTAGAGCATCTTCGCCTTTTTCAGAAATTTCAATCACACCTTTTCTCGTAAATTGGAACATCACGCTACCTGGCTCTGCCATGCGGCCACCGTTTTTATCAAGTGTATGACGTACCTCTGGCATTGTACGGTTTTTGTTATCCGTGGCAACTTCAATAATGATACCAACCCCACCAGGGCCATATGCTTCATAAACCTCTTCAATGAGAGCTGCCGCTGACTTATCCGCCACACGAGCAATTGCACGTTCAATATTAGCCTTTGGCATATTAGCAAGACGGGCCTTCTCAAGTACCATTGCAAGACTTGGGTTCATTGCAGGATCAGTACCGGCACGTGCAGCAATTGCAATTTGGTTTCCGATTTTGGTAAACAAAGCGCCGCGCTTAGCATCTACCACTGCTTTTTGGCGCTTCGTTGTTGCCCATTTACTGTGTCCTGACATATTTTCTCCCAATAAAAATTAGTATTCTACTTGTCTTAATTTTACCATTTTTTGTTTAAAAAGTCCAATTAATAGCGGCACTATTATCAATAAGTAAATCAAAAACACCCAAGGAATATACTGCGGAATCTTAATTAAAAAATATGACATCTCACCAAAAAAGTTCACTACTGCTATATGAAAATCTAATAATTTCTGCGTCACAAATGCCACTACTGTTTCTAATCCAGGTATTCCTGATACTACTCCTGTCAGAAAAACCAGCCCCATTGCGTACGGTAATGTTGGCAATATTAAAAGATTTGCTGCCACTGAAATCAGAGAAATCGTACCGTAATAATACAAAGTAATTGGTAAAGTCATTAAAGTCGCCGAAAGTGTTGTAGTCACAGTTTCTCCAATAAACCCCGGCTTCTTATCCCCATAAAAGAATTTCGTAAACCTCGGGCCTATAATCATTATTCCGCCAAAACTTGCAAACGATAAAAGCCATCCAAGATTAATAATAAACATCGGATTTATTAGCAGTGTGCCGGCCATCACTAAAGTTATCATCCTTATCGGTGATATTTTTCTACCAACATACCATGTAATCAAAGTAAGTATTGCCATTACTCCAGCCCGAAGTATCGATGGTGTCCACCCGACCAACGCCATAAAAAACAAAATAAAAAGTAATGAAAATAAAAGTGAAGCCATTCTTGAAATTCTTCCAAAAATCTTTTTTGCAATATCAACCAAAATCGAAAGATGTGCTCCTGAGGCCACCACGATATGAACCAATCCCACAATCCTTAGGTTTTCGTTCAAATCATCCGGTAACCCCGACTTCATGCCAAGAAGATAGCTCATGCCAAGATTTGCTTGCGGCTCTTCAATTAATTTTTTAATCCTCGCCGAAAACCAATTACGAACTTTTAAGATTAAATCTCCTGGTTCAGGGCGAAGATGGCGAATAATCCTTGGACGATACATATATCCAACGTAAGTACCAAATCCAGCAGACATTTTTCCGACCAACGCTACACTATCTCCCCGTGCTAGCTTTTCATTTTTATATTCCGAAATATACAGATTTCCCGCAAGTTTTACTTCCTCATTCTCACCAAATCGTAAACCCTTTAACTTAAACTTGGTTCCCTTTTCGTCCGTTTCGGGATCACCATCTATTGCCCCGACAACAATTACATTTTTATCGTAAAACTGTCTAACAGTATATTCTCCTTCAAGTTCATGAGATGCTCTAAAAAACGCTAATATCATCCCAAATACCAACATCAACACGATAAAAACCACTCTTGGCCTTAAAAAGGCATAAAATAAAGCTACAAAAACTGCTACCATCCACCAAAAAGAATTAAAATAATTAATTCGAAAAACTAAAGCTAAAACTGTCCCGCCAATTATTCCTATCGCAAAGGCCATTAATAAAAACGACTGGTGAAGATATCGAGTCAAAAAGCGCATGTGTCTTTTAATTCCATAAATGTTTCATTTATTCAACCCTCTACCAATCGCTCAAGCTTTATAATTAACAGAGAAAGTGTTACAATAATACACGGTACGCGCCCATAGCTCAACCGGATAGAGCGTCAGCTTCCGGAGCTGAAGGTTAGAGG
>CAZORJ010000093.1:0-2422 GCA_964582425.1 uncultured Candidatus Saccharibacteria bacterium | reverse complement strand
GCGCCAGCCGGGTCGGACATAAGGAGAAGTGCAGCGTTTCTGAACATGTGCTGGCCGCGTGGGCCAAAGAAACCTTGGTTGGATGGGTCAAAGAGCGACTGAAGCATTGAAATGCCCTCTTGCACGATGAAGTCTTTTTGGTCTTCAGAGGTAAATTCAAACATATTCATGCCAACCGGGTGTTCAATATCGGCTGGATCAAAGTAAATAACATCGTCCATTCTCTCTTCTGGTACACGCTTAAGCAGTGCTTCTACGGCGTCACCGTGCGGATCAATAAAGGCAAACCCACGCCCATCACACATATCCTGGAAGGCGATATTCTCGAGGAAGACAGATTTACCCATACCGGTTTGACCAATGACGTACATATGGCGGCGACGATCGTCGTCATTTAGGTAAATTGCCTTCTTATTCCCCCTAAATTCGTTCACACCAAGGAGAACACCCTCAGTGGCAAGCTTAGCTGGGCCATCAACTTGCTTCACGAGCTGGCGCTCGACCTGAGAGTTCGGGATGGCATTTTGCTCTGGTAGATGAAAGACTGAGGCAAGCTCAACACTATTTAGGATGTTGCTGGTAGTTTTTAATGGGAAGAAGCGGAAGGTGTAGTCAATCGCGAGCTTTTTGGTATCTTTAAAGGTGTTTACTTTAAAACCATTATATTCAGGGTTATCAAACTGTGAAAAGGCGGAAACTACGCCGCCAACAATAGCTTCGGAGCGTGGTTTAGCGGCAGAACAAGCAATAATCCGGATCAAAGTTTCGAAGCCTGGGTAGCGCATTTTGCCGGAAATCGCGTCGAGTTCCTCTTTTTTGACGTTAGTAATAATGGTTTCTTCTTTGCCCGGCTCGTGCATGCTTGGCACTTCCCAAGGGGCGCGAATAATATCGGTAACATAATCACTGAGGATGGCGCCACCGGATTTCACCTTTTTACCTTTTTGGGTGTTTTCAATGTATTCCTTGCCGGTCACAAACCAATTTTTTTGCGCAGGGCGGAACAAAACTTGTACGGCTGCGCCTTCTCCTTTACTCACACTAGAGAGGGCGTTTAGAATTGCCATTGATGCGTCACGTTTGGTGTCTTCGTAGGTCGCGATTGGTAGATATGCTTCTTTTCTTAAAGTAAGCTCGGCGCCGGCGACATTATCAAGTTTCCCATCTGGGGCAAAGATGTTTTCTTCGCCTTTTTCTTCGATTCTGGCGGTTGGATAGGCGGATTGGATTGCCTGCCTCACCGTCTCTGTTAAAACGGCCGGAACCACTGCATAGTAACGAATAATGCCGTCTTTAGCGATGATTTCCATCGAGAAATGGCGCTGGCCATAGAGCTTGGTCTTAATTCCCTTTGTGATGGTCGAAGAAAGAATGGAATACATCACCTGCGCTTTAGAGATGGCCTCGTTTGCAATATCGCGATTATCACGGCCATTGGAATTAATATCATCGGTAGAAGGCGGTAAATGGATGAGGAGAGACACCATTTTAATACCTCTTTCGTATTTTTTGGCCTTTCTAAGCTTAGAAATACGAGAAACAGTGATAACTACAGCGACAAAAATTACCACCCCCACAAAGATTAAAATGCCCACCCAACTGTCACTCATCCGACTTCTCTCCCAAAGGAATTTTTAAGATTGTCGCGGACCATGCCAGGAGTGTTTTCGTCACCTCTGACGGCAGCATAGAAGCTCGCGACGTCACCGGTTTTGTTAAGTTTGTTGATGATGCGTTCAATTTCAACTAGAGCGGCATGATTGACATGATCACCTTCGGTACGAATGGCTTTAGAATCAAATTCTGGTACTGATTCAGGGGCCGGAGCGGTCGCCATGTCTGGAGTTGGGAACATCGGTGGAGGGGTGAGGTCTTCTGGTTTTTGCTCTGTTTTTGGCTCTTCTTCGAGGCTTGGGGTTAGGATTTCCGTATTAGTGGAGAAAATAGCTTTGTTACCGAGGCTTCTCGGATCACGATCCGGCATCCACGAGGCTGTGCCGGCGCTACTGAGGTCAAGATTATTCTCTGCTTCAAAAGTATTCTGATCTTCAGACACAACACCTACGCCAGCCGTGAAAAAAGGCTGGTTATCCTGCGGATTCTTCATCTGACCATAATCCATATGCTTATTTTATCACATTATATGCGTTTCGCCACTAAAAATTCGGCTAAAAATATAAAAATTGCAATTAATCCGACCGTCCAGATATTCACAGCGCCAAATGATCTGGCCATTAGAAGCATAATTGGTCCAAATGAAAAGACGGCGGCATAAAAATAGTCCTTGCTTCTAAACGATTCACGTTTAAAAGCGAGGCGATAGAAGGTTTGCATGAGCAGAGTCGTGATGCCAAAAACAGATACATATAATGTTGTAAAAAATAATAAAACACCGAGAGGTCCTATTTCTGGCGGTGTCGTT
>CAZORJ010000092.1:0-2517 GCA_964582425.1 uncultured Candidatus Saccharibacteria bacterium | reverse complement strand
GCTCTACCACAAACAGGACAGTATTTTATAGTAGAAGACACAGAATGAAATTGTACCACGACTCTGTCGTGATACTCTTTTTCAAAATCCCAGACCTCAAAATCAATCCCGAGCTTCACGGCTACGCGCTTGGCATCAGCTAGGTCTTCGGCCCATGGACACTTCATGCCAGGAAGATCCTTTGACCAGTTCTTCATATAAACGCCGGTCACGTCGTAACCTTGCTCTTTTAAAAGTAAAGCCGCAACGCTAGAATCTACGCCGCCACTCATTCCTACAAACACTTTAGCCACGACCAACTCTCGCTTTCTCGAGCGCCACCACTTCGTTGATTAACCTAGCTGCCTCATGAATCTGCTCCTCGGTATTGGTTTCGCCGAGCGTAATTCGAAGTGAACCGGCAATTTGTGAATCAGTTAGCCCAATCGCAGTTAATACGTGGGAGCGTACGCCCTTTGACGCTGCGCAAGCTGCGCCGGTCGAAACATAGACTTCACGCTCTTCGAGTAGATAAATCAATCTCTCGGCATCAAGCCCATCGAAACAAAGCACTACGAAGTTATCAAGTGAGTGCTTCTTATTAATCAGCTCATAGTCCTTCACTTCGTCAAGCAGAATCTTGCGAAAACCAGCATACTTTTTGCGGTTGCCATTTAGATGTTCTTTGGCGTGTGCGAGCGCTGCCGCAAAACCAATTACGCCCGGCACATTCTCTGTACCAGAACGAAGACCGTTTTCTTGCCCACCACCAGTGGTAATTGGTGAAAGTCTTACTTCGTGTGAAACGTAAAGCGCACCGACGCCCTTTGGTCCGTAAACTTTTGCAGCATTTAGTGTTAAAAGATCAACTCCCAGTCTTGCCACATTAATATCAAGTAGATTCATCGCCTGCGAAGCGTCGGAGTGAAGAAGAAGTGGTGTTTTAACACCGCGCGACAGACGCTCGAACTTAGTTTCACGAATCATTTGAGCAATCTCAGCGAGCGGCTGGATCGTACCGAGCTCGTTGTTCGCGAGCGCCACCGAAATCAGTTCCACCTCATCGTTAATTTTGGCTTTTAAATCATTCAAATCAACTCGGCCGTTTTTATCAACCTCAATCTCATCATGTGCGAATCTCTTGGCCGGGTTACGAACAGAATCGTGTTCGGTCTTAAGATAAAGAATCTTGCCATCCCTAGATACCGCCGTAAAAGCGAGATTATTTGCCTCAGTCGCACCAGCCGTCATCACTAGATCATTTTCTTTGGCACCAATGGAGTGCGCGATGCTAGCCTTAGCTTCCTCGTATTCATGCGCGACTTTTTTAGCTGGTAAATAGGCCGAAGATGGATTAAAGAAATCACTCAAAAAATATGGCTTCATCGCCTCAAGGGTTTTTTCAGACACCGGCGTTGCGGCCGCATGATCGAGATATATCATGAAAAATATTATAACAAAATTCTCTCTTAAAGTCAAAACTGCTACCGCTAAAATATTGACAAAATTGGCCGCAAGTGTTATAATAAAGGTATAGGGTTAAAAACCGCTTTTTTAACTCGCACTTTAAAACAGGAGGTTAGGATTATGAAGCTTGGTGACAGTTATATTGGCTCAACCAGCGAAGAAATCGGCGCGATTATCATGGGGGATGATATTGACGCCATCAAGGAGATTATGAAAAATAATCTCCTGGAGTACAACGGTAGACCACGTCCGCTCACTTTCGGCGGATACGATATCGAAAAATCGTTACTTTCCTACGCATCTGTACTTGCCGGCCAAGGCAGGCTCTCAAAGCGAATCGCTACGCTCTTTGTCGACAATCTGTCGGTAGACGTAGACGTCTTCCTTTTTATCGGCCTACTGAAGCTGAGCACTGAACATGGAGAAGTGAAAGAGCCGTTCTTCCCTTCGGAAATCAAGGACATCATCAACAATGAGCCCAACGATGAATTAAGTGGTCGCATTGCGGTACTTAAACCTGAACAGTTCTTCTCGCTTTGCGAATTCATCAACGGTTACAACGTTGAAAAAATGAACGTCGCTTTTACGGTACCAATCATCAGATATGCGTACAATAATAATCTCGTCTCGCTCGAGAAACTCTTCTCGTTTATGGCGGGCGCCATCAGGAAGCCTAATGCGATGGCCATCTCGGCCCTTGATATTATCGGCCAAGTACTTGATGGCCTGATGGACGAAACTTAAATCACCCACACTCTATCCCCCCTATCTCCCTGGCACCCCGCCTGTTTAAAACAGGCGGGTTTTTTATTTCTAGCGTGCTATAATGGAATAATATAAAGGAGGTTATAGTGAAAAAGTGCTTTGATGCCGATAAGTATCTGAAAATCCAAAAGAAAAAAATCAAACAACGCATCGCTATGTTTGATAAACTCTATCTCGAATTTGGCGGCAAACTCATCGATGACCAACATGCTGCCCGCACTCTCCCCGGATTTCTCCCAGACCTCAAGATCCGACTCCTTCAAGAATTTAAGGACGACGCTGAGGTTATTTTATGCATCAACGCTA
>CAZORJ010000091.1:0-2566 GCA_964582425.1 uncultured Candidatus Saccharibacteria bacterium | reverse complement strand
AACATCTGTTGCTGCAGCTAAAAATAGTACTGTTGCTGCCGTCATGGAAGACGCCACGGTAACAGGTTATGTCGCGGATTAACATCCTTAAGAAAACTGTCTTTGTCGCATTAGCTATTATTGCTGTGCGACTATTTTTCATCCAAATCGTTGAACACGATATGTGGGTGGCTAAAGCCAATGAAAAACACACCATTCTTGAAACTATTTCGCCAAAACGTGGTGAAATCTATATGATGGATGGCAACGAACCGGTCGCCGTGGTATTAAATCAAACCGTTTATTCTGTTATTATTGACCCGGCCGTGACCGACAAAACCGAAATCAAAAACGCTCTTGAGACCCACGCCAAAAAATACATTACCGCAGATCTTGATGAAGTTTATAACATTGAGGGACTAAGATATTATATTGTTGCCAAAAACGTACCATATACTAATGCGGTCGCTATCGCCGAAGAAGGAATTGGTGCCGTTTGGCTAAAGGAAGGCAACGCTCGCGTTTATCCAGAAGGCGAAATGGCCTCTGGCATGCTTGGTTTTGTGAATGCCGACGGCCTCGGCCAGTATGGTACGGAAGGCTCACTAAATAAAATTCTAACCGGCAAAGAGGGAACTTTAAAAACTATCGCGGATGTTAATAAAGTTGCTCTTTCGATTGGTTCTGACAACATCAAAATCCCAGCCGAAGACGGTAAAGACGTCGTTTTAAGTGTTGATCGTAATCTCGAAAAGGGCATTGAAGAGCGTGCCATGAACGCTATTAATAATACAGCCGCCGACCACGCTGCCGTACTCGTGATGAACCCAAATAATGGCGAAGTCCTGGCGATGGCTAGCCTCCCAAACTACAATCCAGCTAACTACGGCCGTGTTAAGGACGCCTCGGCTTACATCAACCAAGTGACCGAAGTCCCATACGAGCCAGCCTCTATCTGTAAAAGCTTTGCCTACTCCGCCGCCATCAACGAAAGAAAAATGAATGGCGCTACCACTTACTTCAACCGCCATTACGAAAAAGTCGATGACTGGACGATTTGGAACGCCGAAACTCGCTCTAGTTTATATGGCAACATTACAATGATGGATGCACTTTATTGGTCACTTAATACTGGTTCTATCTACGCCTTAAAACTCCTTGGTGATAATCCAGACGAAATCAATCAAAAAGGCAGGGAAAAGCTTTATGATTATTATCACAACAAGTTCCGCCTTGGTCGCGCCACTGGTATCGAACTCATCGAAGCCGAAGGCTATATCGAAGATCCAAATGAAGGCTGGGGCCGCAATTCTACCTATGCCAACATGACTTTCGGACAAAACCTAGGCATCACCATGATTCAAACCGCGACGGCGTTTTCCGCTGTTATTAACGGTGGTTACTGGCGCACCCCATCTATTGTGAAGGGTACACTTGAAAAAAATGGTACTATCAAACCACTTGAAAACCGCGAAACCGTCGAAGAACAGATTTTAAACTCCGAAACCAGCTCCATCATGCGTGATCTTCTTATCAATAACCGTAGCTGGAAAGTTCGTAACGGCACCGACCGTCCAGGTTATTCCATTGGTGGTAAAACCGGTACCGCCCAGGTCATCGTTGACGGTCAATATGATAGCGAAATGAATAACCTCATCGGCTCTTACATGGGTTTCATCGGCACGGCTGGCGAGATGCCGAGCTACGTCGTGATGATTAAGATGTGGGGTGAAGGTCAGGCCATCGGTAGTGGCGACGCCATGGATTTATTTGACAACATCTCAAAGTACATCATTGATTACTATAAAATTAAACCGAAAGCGTAGTATAATAGAGTTATGAACATTAATGACGAAATGTTTTACGGAATCCTGCTTGCTCTCACGGCCTTCCTTTTGGCCATGCTTCTGACCCCAGTTTATACCTACGTTGCTTATAAATATACTTTCTCAAAAAACAAAAAAAACACGACCGTAGACGGCGAAGCTTTGCCGGTAATGACCAAGCTTCACGCCCATAAATTCAAACACACTTTCCCGACCATGGCCGGGCTTATTGGCGTGATTGTGGTAACACTTGTTACCTGGATTTTTAACCTTGATCGTGGCCAAACCTGGCTACCGCTTGTTGGTTTCCTCGGCGGCTCATTTGTCGGTGTAATCGATGACTCAATCAATATTTTTGGTTCCGGTCGTGGCGCTGCCGGCCTACGTGGACCAGTCAAATTCTTCCTGATTTCTGCCGTTGGCCTAGTACTGGGTTGGTTCTTCGCCGTTAAACTTGGCTGGACTACCATCATGATCCCGTTCTTCGGCGACTTTGAAATTGGTGTTGCCGGCATGATTCTAGTCTTTGCCTTTGCTGTAGTTGCGACTTCAAACGCGGTAAATATTACTGATGGTCTCGACGGTCTTTCTGGTGGTCTCGCCATGCTTGCGTATGGCGCTTTTGGCGTAATTGCCATGTTCCAGGGCAAAATGCTCCTCTTTGGCTTCTGTCTAACCGTCGTTGGCTGGCTCCTTTCTTATATTTGGTTTAACGTGCCACCAGCTCGTTTTATGATGGGTGATACGGGTTCGTTTGCGCT
>CAZORJ010000090.1:0-2567 GCA_964582425.1 uncultured Candidatus Saccharibacteria bacterium | reverse complement strand
TAAATAGCGTCACCAAATAAATTGAAGAATTGTCCTCGGTGGCATGATTAAGTGATAAACACCGCCACTGTCTTTGGTAACTTCAAAAATTATATCACACTGAAGTGTTTTTTACAAGTGTTTCGTTGAGCTAAGCTGGAACAAAGCACCCACGATAGTAAGACCGGCAAGAATTGGGAAATAGAAAATCGTTGGGTTGATACCTGGTTGCCAGGTGAGCAATGCTACAGTTAGACAATACGCACCAGCTAAAGAAGTAGCAATTATAATCGCTGGTTTCATCATCGTGACGGCAAAAGCGGCTAGGATTACGCCAATAATTGCACCAACCGCCAGTGTTGGCATTCCGTTACCAAAGTATTTAATAGTAATAATCATGGTAAGACCAAATACGATGCCTCCTACGCAGATCTTTTCAATTGAAAGCCCAAGCAAAGCCAGTAATAAACCACCCGCAATCGGCATCAAAATATGGAAGAGTTGAGTGTCCATTTGCGGCACCCACTTCATGAGGGTCGGCATAAAGTTTTGCATTAAGGTGTAACCGATTAAGAACCAGATCACGAAGAATGCGACCTGCTTAATGCGGTAACCAAAAAGGAGCATGACGACACCAAAAATGGCCATCACAATTAGTTCTGGTATTTGAATATGTATAAGATTGAAATTCATAATAATTAAATTATAGCATAAAAAATATAGCTCCCGTAGGAGCTATATTTAATTTCAATTAGTTATAAAGGTTTTCAACTGCAATTGAAGGGCCCATAGTGGTCGTCACAAAGACGGATTTCACATAGGTGCCTTTAAGTGAGGCGGGCTTCTGAGCCTTCAAGCTATCAAAGAACGCGTTAGCATTCTCGAGGAGCTTAGCTTCACCAAATGAAACCTTACCAAGACCAATGTGGACAATTGATTGCTTATCGACACGATACTCAACTTTGCCAGCTTTTGAATCCTTAACAGCCTTTTCGACATCCATCGTAACGGTACCGGCCTTTGGATTTGGCATCAAACCTTTAGGACCAAGGAGCCTTGCATACTTACCAAGCTTTGGCATGTATTGTGGAGTAGAAATAAGAACGTCAAAGTTGATTTCGCCCTTATCAAGTTGCTTCAAGAACTCTTCGTCTTCAGCAATATCAGCACCAGCTGCTTTAGCGGCTTTGCAGACATCAAGTGGAGCAAATACGGCTACACGGACAGTCTTACCGTTACCATTTGGAAGTACTAAAGTGGTGCGGATGTTTTGATCTGCTTGACGTGGATCGACACCAAGGCGAACGTGGGCTTCAAGTGAAGCATCAAATTTCACTGGGCTAGTCTTAATAGCGAGCTCAATCGCTTCCTTAAGACCATAAACCTTGCTCTTATCAACAAGTTTGTGAGCTTCTTGATACTTTTTACCACGGCGCTCTAAACGAGGGCGAGTAATTGGCTTCGCGCCCTTTGGTTTTACGGTAGCATCTTCAGCAGCGCGCTCGAGCTTACGGGCCTGGCGCTCCTCTTCGGCCTTGACCTCTTCAATATGTTTCTTAGATTTTTTACCAGACTTCGCATAAGTTTCTGGTTCAGCAGCTTCTACTGGAGTTTCTTCAGCTGGAGCTTCAACTGCATCAAGTTTCTTGGCTTCTTCTTCGGCCATGATTTCCTTTCTGTGGTATTAACGGGGACTTCCCCTCCCATCAAATTAATTAACCTAATAATTATAACAAAAATGCTTAAAAAATGCAAGAAAAAGGGGGCCGGTTGGCCCCCATGGGGGTGGGATTAGTGTTATCAGTTGCCGTTACGAATGTGATTGGGTGTTTTTGGGCTTTTATATGAGCAGGTATATCTAGCTTCTGTGTCAACGCCAAACGGCGTAGGCTTATCATTTAGATGTGCCATCTCATAAAGCATTTCCATCACTCTTGTGTTTACCGTACGGTATGCATGGTTGCATTCCAACTGGTACTTGACGTAATAAATCAAATAGCTCAGCTCTGGATCCGCCATCTTGTCGAGTGTAATCCGTACCGAATCTTCGTCTAACAGGCGAAAGAGCGGCAAGTCCGGATAATCGTCCAAGATGTAGCGCGGGATCTTACGTAAGGTAAGCTTCTTGGAGCTTTTCATGAGCTCCCTCTTCCAGGCAATTAAGAAGAAATAGCGAAACGGATTCGTACGATACGTCTCCGCATGGATTCGTCATAATTCAACGGCCTGCTCGATTAACGAGTCACGTTCTGAATTTAAATGTTCCATTTTAACCTCCTAAGTTAAAATCGCTAGGACTAACCCCAGTTATAATTATAGCACACTTTACCTAAAAAGTCAATATTAACAGATAACAAAAAACAGGCCCCGATTAGGAGCCTGCTTTTATTAGTCAACGACTTCAACGCCCATCGAGCGAGCAGTGCCGGCGACAATTTTTACTGCGCCTTCGACGTCGACTGCGTTAAGCTGATCCATTTTAGCTTTGGCAATCTCTTCGAGTTGAGCGCGGGTAATCTTGCCTACCTTATCAACATTTGGCTTACCAGAACCTTTCTCGATTTTGATAGCCTCACGGATGAGGTCAT
>CAZORJ010000089.1:0-2603 GCA_964582425.1 uncultured Candidatus Saccharibacteria bacterium | reverse complement strand
ATGGCTATATTATAGCATAAGCATTTAGTGGTGTTATAATAATTTTATGGATAAAATTGTTGAGATAAAAAACTTTAAAATGGCGTTTGATAATAAAACTGTCATTCGCGATTTAAGTTTTGATGTAAAAAAAGGTGAGATTTTTGGCCTGCTTGGTTCCAATGGCTCCGGTAAGACTACGACGATTCGAGCTTTGCTCGGATTTTATACGCCGACCGGCGGGGAATTATTAGTTGATGGCAAAAAGTATAATCCGGAAGATTCGTCTGTTACAATTGGCTATTTGCCAGAAGAGCGGGGACTATACCGCAAGGAAACTGTGATTGACACGATGGTGTATTTTGGCGAGCTAAGAGGGCTAAAGAATCCGCGTGAATGGAGCATGAAATATTTAAAACGCGTAGGGCTGGAAGACAAGTTTAATCAAAAAGTTGAGAAACTGTCGGGCGGTCAGCAACAAAAAGTGCAGCTTGGTATCACAATTATGAATGATCCAAAACTTTTGATTCTGGACGAACCAACGAAGGGTTTTGACCCAGTGAACCGGCGGCTCTTAATGAATATTATTGACGAGTTACACGAAAAAGGTACGGCAATCATTATGATTACGCATTACATGGACGAGGTTGAAAAACTTTGTGACCGAGCGCTTTTATTAAAAGACGGCGTGGCGAGAGCTTACGGAAAAATTGCTGACATTAAGAAGGAATTTGGTGGGAAATCACTTGACCAAATCTTCGTAGATGTATATGGAGGTGAAGATGAGTAATCCAATTAAAACAGTTGTGAAATTTGAAGTAGTGAGGCAGTTAAAGAAACCGTCATTTTGGATTGCAGTTCTGTTTATGCCAATCTTTATTGGCGTAGTATTCGCGATTAGCTTTTTTGCGGGAGCGGATAGCGTAGATACGACACCAGAAATTTCGGAAGATACTGTAGTGGCAATTACGGACGACGCTGGAGTTTTGCCAAAAGAGAATCCGTTTAGTAAATACACTACTGAAGAGGATGGTATTGAAGCGGTAAAGAAGGGTGAGGTAGATTTATTCTTTTACATTCCGAAGGATTTTTTGGAGACTAAAAAGGCCGAGTTTTACCATATTTCGGAAGGGCTGGAGATTTTTAACTTTGACGGCAACTATCTCAAGGCAATTCTCAGCCAATATTCACGACAAAAAGTTGATCCGATTGATGCAATGACGATTGCGGGTGAATACGAAATTAATGATAATAAACTCACGACGACGGGTGAACCATCGAATGCGTTAGGGAAGGCAATTATTCCGTTCGCGATTCTTGCCATTTACTTTATCTTTATGGTGATGTTTGGCTCGAGACTTCTTATGACCGTGGTGGAGGAAAAAGAGAACCGGATTTCCGAGATGATTCTCACTGATATATCATCAAAACACCTGATTATTGGTAAGATTATCGGCATGCTGATACTTGGAGTAATCCAGATATTAGTGATGGTGGTTCCGGTAATAATAATCCTATTTATTATGCGCGACAATCCGGCGGTTTCTTCGATTGTGGGGATGATTGAAATTGAGCCAGTGTCAATTATTACAAATGTGATATTGGTAGTATCTTCAATTGTTTTGTTTGCGGTGGCAAATACGCTGGTGGGCGTGTTGGTACCGACGGCACGCGACGCGTCACAGTATATTGGTCCGGTAGTAATTGCGTCGGTCTTACCACTTTATTTCATGCAGGCATTTATGGCAACAACTCCGGGTGTAATAGTACATTTTCTGACTTATTTCCCGCTTTCAACACCAGTGGCGTTGATGTTAAGAAGTGCATTTGGTACGCTCACGCCAGTTGAGTTGATTATTGGATTGGCTGAGATTATTATTCTGGCAGTGTTAATTCTGAAGCTCACAATTACTTTGTTCCAAAAGAACGCAATCAACTTTGAAGTGGTGAAATTAAAACTGTTTAAGAAATAAATAGCTTTTGTTTTTCGAGAATTTTGAGAGTTTTGTCGTCTAGTTTGCCGTCGTAGTATTTGTTGATGGCATCGTTAAAAGTCTGGTTTTCGGGTGCGACTTCGTGGAAAAGGGTAAGGCAGGAGAGAAATTTCATAGCGTCGATATGGCCAAAGATTTCCTCGGCAGATTTATTCTTAATTTGGTTGACTATTCTTACTAATTCTTCGAGACGGGTGCCGAGAACGCCGTTGTTGTAGTATTCAGTGGCTTCTTTAATGTTTGCAATACCGTATTTGATTGCAAAATCACTTTGGCCGAGGCCTCTGATTTGCGGAAAAACATACCACATCCAGTGACTAAGCTTCTCACCGCCTTCAAGTTCTTTTTTAGCGGTTTCGAATTGGCTAAGTTCGCCATAAACTACGCAATTTTGAGCTTCGAGAAAACGATCTAACATGGATTAATTATAACTGAAAAGTGGTTGGAGATGCAAGCTTCGCTTACTAGGTCCAGCCGGCGTTATTGGTAAGGGCTGGAGACGCGTGCTGGCGCACGCTAGGTCTAGCCGGCGTTTGCTCAAAAAAGCGAGAGCAAGCTCTCGTTTTTATTCGTAAACTTGGCTGGACCGGCAGGATTCGAACCTGCGAATGCTGGGACCAAAACCCAGTG
>CAZORJ010000088.1:0-2605 GCA_964582425.1 uncultured Candidatus Saccharibacteria bacterium | reverse complement strand
AACGAGCTTGCCATTTTTCTTCGATTTTTAGTGGCTCATATCTATCCATAATGGACTATTATAGCACTTTTAGATTACCTTGTCGAATTATTTTAGGGGAATTACCGGTGAAATCGACAATGGTGGATGGCAAATGCCCAGTGAGACTTTTTGGCGTACCGCCACGTGGATTAGCGGAGGTTAAAATGATAGGACCAGTTTCTGGAAGTAGCTTTTTAAAAAATGGGTGATCTGGAATGCGGATACCGATGGTATTAAAGTGGTCATAGTAGTAGTTTTTGAACTGAGGATTCTTCGGAAGAATTATGGTTATTTCGCCTGGGATGTATTTACTGATTAGTGTTTCGGCTGCCTTTGGTACGATGGCGTATTTTTGGATTGCCTCTACGTTTTCCGGGACTAGGGTAAAAATCTTGCCGGACTCAAAGCCGCGGTCTTTTTTGTGCATTAAGTCATCGATGGCTTTTTTACTATTTAAAGAGATAGCGTATCCCTCAACCGTTTCGGTCGGAACAGTGGCGATTCCATCAGAAAGAAGCGTTTTTAAGATTTCTAGATAGGTTGCTTCTTTTTGACTTTTCATAGGATTTATTATATCATATTTTTATGAAAATGATACTCGTGCTTGATAATATTCGCTCAACCTACAATGTGGGTGCTATTTTAAGGACGGCAGAAGGATTTGGCGTTGAAAAGGTGATTTTATCAGGATACACGCCAAGAGTGCATGATGAAAATTTGTTGCCACATCTAAGAGAGAAACTAGACCACGAGATTCATAAAACCGCTTTAGGCGCGGAAGATATGCTAGATATTTATTCGTCTGATGATATAATTTCTGAGTTAAAAAAATTAAAAAAACAGGGATGGCAGATTGTTGGTCTTGAAAATAACATCACGGATGTGCCGATTTTTACCATCGGTAGCAAGGAACTTGAAGCTAAACTTAAAGATGAAATTGTGTTAGTTCTTGGGGAGGAAGTAAACGGCATTGATAATTCTTTGTATGAGATAATTGACCTGTTTGTTGAAATTCCAATGCGGGGTCAAAAAGAGTCCTTTAATGTGTCAGTAGCGACTGGTATCGCAATTTATGGTTTGTTAAAATAAAAATCCCCGCGTTTAGCGGGGATGAGGGGGTGTTAATAGTTGATCTTGTCGAATTCGTATTTTCCGCACTTTAAAAACGGGGTTCTTCCGACCATGCGGCCAGTTCTGACGTCCTTAAAATAAGGGAAAACCGGTTCCACGCGGCCTTTATTCTTATAATGGAGTTCAGCCAGAGTAAATTTGCCGTTTTTCTTGACGGCGAGCAGGATCTCATGTGTGGATTCAATGCTTTTACCATCAACGCGGGAGCCGAACTTTTTGATAACTTTTTCAATCTCTTCGTCCAGCTCAATTTGCCGACCATACCAATCATATATTTCGCGGGGGCCGCGGATAATTACCGTGCTGTCCTTGGGAAAGTGGAGAGTCATCGTCATTCCACTACTGTTATCCATGAAATGCAGGGAACGCATAACAGAGCCGTCTCTGTCTAGGATATCGGTTGCGCTAACTGGGACCATTGCCATAATAAACACCTCTTTCTAAAATACTATTCGCGAGAGCAAATCTTGTATATAATATCATGATTTTTAGTTTTTGTAAAATCATTAGAACTATGATAATATAAGTATATGATTAAGATTTATACAACTCCAACTTGTGCTTATTGCCACGCTCTAATGGATTGGCTTGATGATATGGGGGTGGAATATCAAGAAGTGGACGCCTCGAAGCATTCTGATATCAAAACCGTGCCGGTAACCGAAATCGGCGACCAGAAAATTGTAGGCTTCGATCGTCCTGCCATCAAAAAAGCTCTAAAAGCTTTGAAATAACAACCCCCCTCTTGATTTTTAAGCATTTCCATGATATAATAATGGTGATGCGATTTTTGGTTTCCTAAAAATTTCATAGTACGAAAGGGGGACAAGTGATGTTTAATAATCTATTTATCAGGATTACTGCGAGGTGTTATATTCTAGCCTATAGCCAGGCCGATTATGAGGTGTTAATAGAGAACGCATTTAAGCCCAGTATTACTGAGGACAACTGGTATGATGTCAGCCGTTACGGTTTTTCCAACAAGAAATTGGCTGAAATCGCGGGTGGCGAGGATAATATGATTATGCTCCGGTTTGCTCATCCGGTGGCCGGCGGAGAGCTGGGCAGAATTAACGCAGTTAGCTTCAAGGGTTTCAAGCTTGTACGGAAGTTTGAGCATGCCGAAATCTTTGATATTGAGCTGATCTTTGCTTCAAAAAATACTTTTAAGATTAAAGAAGCTGATGAAATCTGGCTCAGAATGGTCGGCTCAGAAATCCTTTGCGATTACGCTGAAAAACTCGGCGCGTTTTACGTCGAAATTAATGCTATTGGCAGAGAACCTAACTGCATTTTCTTGCCAAACTCGGCACTGTTTTCCTGTGATTCAGGCGAAGAAAAAGATTCTTAAACACCAACCTCCCACGATTGTGGGAGGATTTTTTCGCCTTGCCAAACGTTTAAAAAAGTGTTAACATGGTTAAAAGTATCTATTAATTTAAGGAGCAGAATG
>CAZORJ010000087.1:0-2621 GCA_964582425.1 uncultured Candidatus Saccharibacteria bacterium | reverse complement strand
CCTCTAGTACCCGAATTTCGGACGAATCATAAGCTTCAGCTTTTTCGGCCATTTTATACCTCTTCTTAATAATACCTCTCCATTATACTCTTTTTTTCTTTTTTTTCAAGAGTAGAAAGGTGTTATAATTGAGGAATGACATACTTAGATTATGCCGCCACGGTACCAATGTTACCAGAGGTGATAGAGGCAATGAGGAGAGCAGAGACCGAGTTTTTTGCGAATGCTTCGGCACTTCACACACCGGGGCATCTTGCGATGAACGAAATTGAGCATACCCGCGAGCTTTTGGCGAAACTAATCGGTGCGGAACCAGAAGAAATTATTTTTACTTCCGGTGCTTCGGAATCTAATAATACCGTGATTCGAACTTTTGAAGGACATGAGATCGAAACTTCTCCACTCGAACACCATTCAATTATTGAAGCGGCTAGAATCTTTGGCGGAAAAAAGAAGCCAAAACTGTATTCTTATATGCTGACTAATAATGAAATTGGCGAAATTCTGGATGTGGAAAGTGTTGTAAAAAAAACCAAAACAGATGAGTTTGCGGATTGGCCGACTATGTTTAACCAAAAAACCGAGTGGGGCAAGCTGATTGTAACGGATCAGCGTGGGGCATATGTGCATTCCGATTTAACTCAGGCTTTAGGTAAAATTCCACTTGATGTAAAGAAACTCGGGCTTGATTACGCCACTTTTTCGGCCCACAAGATTGGTGGTCCGATTGGGGTTGGTGCCCTATATATCAAAAACGGCGTTCCCTTTTCACCTTTAATTATCGGTGGCAATCAAGAGAATAAGCGTCGTGGTGGTACATATAATACGGTTGGGATCGTCGGGTTTGGAGCGGCTCTTGAGAAAGTAATTAAAGATAAGAGTTGGAAAAAATTTGATACAAAAATCCGCTCTTTTAGAGATGAATTAGCTAAACGAATTCTAAACGAAATACCTGGCAGTAGTATTAATACCGATTTAACACCTGGTAAATCATTGCCAAACATCTTAAATGCTTCGTTTAAAGCAGCTGAAGGTGAATCAATTCAACTATATCTTGACGCGGAAGGTATCATTGTTTCGACCGGTTCAGCCTGCGCAGCGGGCGATATCAAGCCGTCTCATGTTTTAATGGCGAAGACCGGAGACGCAGAGGTGGCGCATTCTTCGATTCGCTTCTCTTTTGGGCTAGATAACACAATGAATGACGTAGATAGAGTGATGGAAGTGCTTCCAGGGGTGATTAAGAGACTACAAAGTATCAGCACGGTTAGTACGTGATATAATCAAGCTATGCAAGAAGGACAAGATTGGGTTTATAGCGATGTAGTAAAAGACCATTTTTTGCACCCAAGGAATTATTTAATGGGTGATGAGTCGAAATTCCCTTGTGACGCAGTCGGAATTGTAGGAAATCCTATCTGTGGCGATCAAATGAAGATGTTTATTCAGGTAAAAGATAATAAAATCGTTGATCTCAGATGGAAAACCTATGGCTGTGCATCAGCAATCGCTTCGACCTCTGCGCTTTCTGAGATAGCTAAAGGAAAAACTCTTGAAGATGCTCTAAAAATCTCTGCTAAAGATATAGATGATTACCTCGGTAATTTACCAAAACATAAATTCCACTGTTCTATTTTAGGACATGACGCATTAAAAGCCGCTATTGAAGAATACAGAAACAAAACTAAATAATTCTATCTAATTCTAAAGACTGCTTCGGCACCGTCTTTAACAGGGGTTGGGCTTGGAATTGGCTCTGGTTCTGGTTCAGGCTCTGGTTCTGGTTCTGGTTCAGGCTCCTCTAATGCTTCTGGTTCTGGTTCTTCCTCTATTTTAACTGGGGCTGGCGGAGGTGGGAGAGGGGTTGATTCTTCTTCGACCACTTTTGGAGCTGGATTATTTGATAGCCAGTCGTCTAAGAAGCCCTTTTCAGGCTTTTCTTTGGCCTTAGGAGCGTCTTTAGCGGCTGGTGCGCTAGGAACAGCGGTTTCTGGCTTCTCGGTGGCTGCAGCGCGTCCTGCGGCGTTCCAGCGGTCATTAATTTCCTGCTCTACTTCAGCGCGGGTCTTTGCAAAGCGGGCGGCGGAGTAAAGCTTGAGATTTTGCATTAGAGTATCATTGGCATCGCCCATCGGAGGTGGGAGGGTCATCGTGAAGGCACTGGATGGCATGCCAAACATCATGACTTTACAGACAGCAGCATGGTTTGGCGTCTTGGTGAGATCTTCAGCGGTGAAGGTCGGTGTAAAGGCCTTCACCATCAGATCAGCATCAGTCACACCGACGCGGCCACAGATGATGGTACCAACGTTACCAAGGAGTGCTTCCCTGATTTTATCAGTGAGCTGAGTCATGAACTGGTTAGCAACAATGAGGTTCAAACGGTACTTACGAGCCTCAGATAGAATAGATTCAAAACTTTCGGTGGCAAAGTTCTGGAACTCATCCACAAAGAGACAGAAGTCTTGGCGCTGGTCTTCAGGGATGTCCTGGCGGCTCATAGCAGCCTGTTGGAACTTCATCACAAAAATCATACCGAGGAGATTGGCATTAATTTCACCGAGACGGCCTTTAGAGAGGTTCACGAGGAAAATCTTCTTATTATCCATGATTACGCGGAT
>CAZORJ010000086.1:0-2627 GCA_964582425.1 uncultured Candidatus Saccharibacteria bacterium | reverse complement strand
GACATCACCTCGCATCCTGTCTAAATATAGTATTAATATTATATTATATCGGCGGGGTCATAAAGTCAAGTTTTTTGTCCAAAAGTTTTCCACCATAAAAACATCGGTCAGCGAAAAAATGTTGTAATTTTTACAATAAAACACTAGCGCTATTCGGATTTCCAAAGACCGGTATGTTTCTTGCCGTCCATCAGAATAGTCGGAATACCCTTGACCCTAAGATCCTTCTCGATGATTTCGCGATTTTTCTTCATGATATCGGTGATCTCTTCTGAATCGGCAAATTCACGAATCGTCTTAATCTCGTCCTTTGAGGCACCTTTGTCTTTAAGCCAACCTTCCATACGAGAAACGATATCTTCCCTACTAAATTCATCATTAATAAGCCTTTGATAAGAAATGCCATCATGGTTTTTACCCGTAAAGATATTATCAATGATGGTAATTGCGTAATCAGATTTAATTTTGTTAGCTGCAAAGGCGTAGCGCACTACAATCTCCGAATTTTTAAACTTATAAGCATCGTCCGCGTCCTGAATTGCAAATGGTACTAATCTTACCGAATGGCTATCAAAGAATCCGGCCGCGAGTTGGTTACGATATGAAGACAAACAGACTGAACAGCCAGGATCGAATATGTCGACAACCTTGTCCTCACTTTGGTTTTCATCGCCAATCAGAATATACTCAAAACCATAGTCGTCAATATTATAGGTTTTGAATTTGTCTGGAATTGCCTCAAAGATTTCGCCCCATTCGGTAAACCAGCGACCGGTATCTTCCCAGACATTTTTAGGCTCATCTTCATCGATTGAACACATCTCGGCTCCGAGCGAGCAGGAAGATGGTTTAGTGACATTGCAGCTGCCGAGCGCCCAAAGCGCAAGCAAGGACTTAATTGCTGTGAGAATCGCCCATACCACCACGGCTACAATTACTACCGATATTATCTCAATTACCACCGAAAGCGGTTTCACCCATTTTGGGTGTTTGATAATTACACGGCTAAGTAAAGTGTTTTTAACATCATCCTTAAAACCGGTTTCGCATTTTTGTAGTCGAACCTTCTTCCACAGACAGCCCCAGGCCTTCTTGAACATCTTCCAGTAAGTCTTGCCGACCTTTGGTTTAAAGATTGAAATAATGGCGACAAAAACACCAATTAGCGCCAAGATAATAAATGCAGCTATACACACCATAATATATAATATTGTAGCACAAAGAGACTAGTTTATAACCTTTGAAAGGACTCTTTTAATCTTATCAATGTCTTCTGGACGGTTATGGAGTCCTAAAGAAAAACGAATTAGTGGTGGATAGCCCATTACGTGATCAAGGTAATAATGTACACAGAAATATCCGGTACGGGTCATAATATTCTCACGCGACAAAGCTTCGCCCACGAGATGAGAATCCAGCCCTTCAATATAAAACGACATGGTTGGATTTGGCTCCTTATTAATTAAATGAACCTTTTTTGAACCATTTAGAAAATCAAATAGTTCTTTAGTGTTGCGTTCCAGATTCTGCCAGTCCCTTTTTGGAAGTTTTTCAAGCCAATCAAGTGCTGCGCCGAGCCCGATAATCTCGCCCCAAGCCTGTAACCCTGACTCGAAACGGGTATAGCGATGTTCTTTATTGTCAGCCGAAAGCACATATTTTTCCTTATCAACATCATCCACCATACCACCACCAATAAATCTGGTGTCGAGCACATCGGCAAGTTCATCGCGCCAGACAATTACGCCAAGTGATGGTGCATAAAGTTTGTGGGCAGAAAAACAAATCGCATCAACTTCTTCCCCTCTGATGATATCGGCAGAGTGAGCCATAGCCTGTGCCGCATCAATAATTAGCCTTATTAAGCTCGGAAATATTAAGTAGTTTGCGACCATCGAAGTTAGACGCACAGTTAACCACTACAATTGCTTTTTTAAAATCATAATCCTTAACGTTGATGGAGCCATCATCATTTCGTTTCATTACCTCACGTGGCAGACCAGTGCGTTCCGCAAACGCAAGTGATGACAAAAACGGCGAGTTATGCTCAATGTCGCTCGTCATTATCTTTTTAAACTTATCGGCTTTGATCTGATTTAAAATTAGATTGATGCCGTAGGTAGTATTAAGAGTGAATGAAACAGTATATTTTTTTGATTTAAGCTTCAAAAACCTTAAAACTTTTTCGCGGGTTTCCTCAACCTTTTCATCAGTGATTTTGCCCCATTTATATTTAACGCGTTCACCACAGGAATTATGTTCAGTGTAATAGTTGTTGATTGCGTCAATCACCGGACGCGGACGCAAGCTCTGGCACGCGCCATCGAGGTATACCTCTCCCTCTCCTAAATAGTCAAAATCTTCCATGCTAGCTATTATAACATAACAAAAAACCAGAATAACACTTTTTGGGTCGCGTCCGTCCGGCCCATCGCCATGGGCGGACGGCGCTCAACCTCGCGCTGCCGCGCTCCGGAAGCCCCTTAAAGTGTCATCCTGGTTTTTAAAGTATACAATTAACTAGCATAGAAGATTTAGGCGAGCTCGACAGTCGCACCAGCCTCTTCAAGGGCTTTCTTCATCGCTTCAGCGTCAGCCTTAGCGACCTTTTCCTTGACAGTTGCAGG
>CAZORJ010000085.1:0-2637 GCA_964582425.1 uncultured Candidatus Saccharibacteria bacterium | reverse complement strand
ATACCTCCTTCAAATGTATTCCATTTCGGTTCGTTAATTTTGTATATGACCAGCCGGGTGACTACTTTGGTAATGCTAATTATGCAGTAACCCTACATTTAGCGTCTTACATCCATCATATAACACTAAATATAGAAAATCAAGACTTTTATGCTAATTTTGTAAAAATTACAACAAGCTATCTTATTTGAGAAAACCATTGATGATTTTCGACTCAGCTTCCGCACGAGTTAAGCCTAGTGACATCAATTTAATAATCTGTTCGCCAGCAATTTTACCAATAGCGGCCTCATGAATTAGTTCTGCATCGAGCGAGTTAGCGATGAGGGACGGCGTAGCCTTGACCTTAGCATGATCCATAATAATTGCATCACATTCAGAATGGCCGCGGCATTTACCTTCACCAGTTATCTCTAGAGTGAAGTTTTGAATCGAATTATCCTGGGCGACCGCTCTAGAGACGATATCGGCAGTCGAATCTTCGCCGATTAGGTTAACCGAAATGTCACTATTAGCACTCTGATTGCCATGCGTAAATAAACGCTCCTTGATAATTAGTTTAGCGTTCTTTTTCAACTCGGCCGAGGTTATGCGATTAGTTGAAGTTACGCCCTTTAATTGCTCTAGTTCAAGGAACACCTCACTACCTGGTTCTTGATATACGGAAGTCGTTGGATTAATCAGGCGTTTACTCATCTTCTCGCCAAAACCAAAATGCTTTTCTGCATAAGTTACCTTAGCGTTTTTTCCTACGAATAATCTGTGAACACCATCATGCCTAGATAATTCCCCACCGCAGTTATAGATTCCACAACCAGCGATAATTAAAACTTCAGCATTTTCGCCAATATAAAAATCATTTTCTACTACTTCCTTCATACCAGTAGCCGTAATAATAACCGGAATATGAACACTTTCATTCTTGGTGCCAGGTTTCACCCGGATCTCGAGGCCTTTACCGTTTGGCTTCAAAGAAACATCAATACTAGCGGTGGAGTTTCTACTAACAGACTTACCATTAATCCTGAAGTTATACGCACCCTCTGGGATTTCGTAGAAATCAATGGTTTCCTTTAGAATTCGCTTCTCAATTTCACTAAAATCAATCATAGTCACCTCCAAGGTATTTAATTACTTGGTCGCGCGGGCCAAAATGTGAAATCCTACCATCCTCTAATAATAAAATCTTTGAAGCTGTATTAATGATTCTCTCTTGGTGAGAAATCACAACAGTGGTTTTACCAGATTTTAGTAACTTCTTAAAAACCCTATTAAGATTATCAAAACTCCAGAGATCAATACCAGCCTCCGGTTCATCAAAAACAATTAAAATAGAATCCCTAGCTAGTACAGAAGCAATTTCAATTCGTTTCAATTCCCCACCAGAAAGAGAGTTATCTAACTCGCGATTTAGATAATTACTAGGATCGAGACCTACGATATTTAAACACTTATTTATAGAATTATCAGATGCCGATTCGTCAAGTGCGATACCAATCATATCTTTAACTGTGACACCCTTAATACAGATCGGCTGCTGGAAGGCATAGGAAATACCGAGTTTTGCTCTATCGGTAATACTCAGTTTAGTAATATCCTGTTTATTGAACAAAATCCTACCAGATGTCGGCTTAATAATACCCATTATAAGCTTAGCCAAAGTTGATTTGCCACTACCGTTCGGTCCAGTAATCACCAGAAAATCAGAATCAGAAATCACAAGAGAAATATCATCAAGAATCAACTTGTTATTATGGGAATACGACACATTCTCTAGCTGCAACATAAAACTCCTATCTGTTCATTATAGCATAATTTTACAAGCCAGATATTAGATGTTATAGTTATATTATGATATATCTCAAAAAAGCCAATCTAGAAGACGCCAAAAAAGAGTATGAATTAACTCAGAAAATCCCTGCCAACGAAAACGGCTACGAAAACAAGGCCTATGGCATGACTTACGATGAATTTGTTAATAAAATGATTCCTAGATGGCTAGATTATGAAAAAGGCATTAATCTTGATGAGGGGCATGTACCTGATACTTGTTATTTCTTGTGGGTAGATGATAAACCGGTTGGGATATTTAAATTAAGACATTATTTAAATGATTGGTTAAGAGATAATGCAGGGCACGTTGGTTATGGTGTAGCTAAAGAATATCGTGGGCACGGATATGCTACGGAAGGGTTAAGGCTAATTCTTGAAGAAGCGCGTAAATTACCAATTGATACTGACGAATTATATCTATCAGTATTTAAAAATAATCCAGCTTCATTAAAGGTGCAACAGAAAAACGGTGCCAAGATTGTTCGCGAAGACGAAACCCACTATTATACAAGAATCAAGTTATAAAAAAATAGCTTGTAAACCTGACGCCCATTTGATGTAAAAATCCCCATTTTATACGATAAGAATTTTTGACACATTTCCCTGTTTTTGGGCCGTTTTTGACACATCGGACTCCAAGCGCCTTGGTTCTATCAAAACCCACAGCAACTTTCAAGATGCTCTACATTATGTAGTAAAAACTAAATAAAAAGAAACGAATAACCAAACAAACTAGGGTTTATTACTATCTGATGCAATTAATTATTCTTTAGGGCTTTTCCGCGCCCTTTGCGCGTTAGCTTA
>CAZORJ010000084.1:0-2721 GCA_964582425.1 uncultured Candidatus Saccharibacteria bacterium | reverse complement strand
AATAAAGACGAGTCAATCCGTTTTGCAGCGAAGTACCTAGAGGACTTACTGAGTTTTTTCGGGATTAATGTGGCGGTTTCTTCGACGATCGACGACGAGGTAATTCAATTGTCTGTGCCGTCTACGTCTTTAAATTCGCTTTTAATTGGACGCAATGCGGATAATTTAAGGGCTTTACAGCATGTAGTATCAATGGCTCTAGTTACTCGTGGAGCTGAGGTAGTACGCGTTAATGTAGACGTGGCAAGCTATAAGCGTCAGAGGGCCGATAGAATCGCAGAAAAGGCTGAAGGATGGATTCGTAAGGTACGTGAGACCGGTAAGCCGATGGAAATTAATCTTAATGCAGCCGACCGTAGAGTAGTACATAAACTGGCACAAGATTATTCGGATATTGATACGCATTCAGAGGGTGAAGGAAGAGATAGAAAGCTGATAATCAGTAAGATTGATGTAGACTAATCTATTTAGGCTTCTTAAAACTTGGAATTCCGCCTGGTAAAAAATAAAACACCCAGGCGGTTTTTTCACGAAATTACAGTTTCGTTCAAAAACCGTGGGCGTTTAATTTTTTAAAGGGGAATCCCAAAATGTTTTTTTAAAGTCTAAATAGATTAGTCTAATGGATTATTCTGATTCTTCGCCTTCAGTTTCTTCTTCAACTGGAGATGGGCCGATAATAAGGATGAAGTCGTGATCCTTTGGCACGCCTTCTGGAATTTCTTTTGGCATCTTAACTCTTAGATCGTAGAACTTTTCGAGCATGTCGCGAGTGCCCAAGTTATCGTTGTTGGTGACATAGAGTGTATATTTGTCGGTAACTTTGGCTTCGGTATTACCGATCTTAGTGACAGTGTAGCCGGCTTCTTCGAGTCTTTCTTTTTCGGCGGCAGCGACACCTTTTTCGCCGGTGGCGTTATAAACGATGAAGGATGAGTTCTCATAGGTGCGTGGGTCATTGTTGAGATATTTAGCAATGTAAGCTTGGATGGCAGAATAATTGCCGACACCAGCGCGTGGAAGAACATAGGAAATACCATCAATACTACCAGTGGTCATGTAGTCTGGCCATAGATTGAGTTGACGCATATTATCAAAGTCAAAGTCGAAGGTGAGATGGCCGAGAGCCTTAATCTCATCAAGAGAAATATTAGTGCGAAGATTGTCGCCAAGTGTACCGGCAAGACTTAAGAAGTCAGTAATAGAGAGATCTTTTTCAAAGATTTTATCTTTTATACCGACAAGAATCTTTTGTTGGGAAGCACCACGAGTAAAATCACCACCGGTGGTACCATGACGAGCGCGGGAAAGACCAAGGGCTTGTTCACCGTTTAAGGTGTATGGAACACCGGCTTGATAAACGGCACCGGTCCACCATTGGTCGTTGACGTCTTCATCAAGTGTGACGGTAATGCCGCCAAGGATATTTACGACGTCGATAAGCGAGGCCCAGTTGACGTGTACGAAGTATTGGAAATCTACACCTAGAATACCGCCAATTTCAGACATGACAGCGCTAGCGGCGGCTCTTTCTTGTTCAATAGAAGCTTGACCACTACCACCATTACACCAGTAAACCTCGTTAATTTTGCTGGTTCTAGTGCAGGTGTGGCCTTTTAGATCGCGTGGTAAGGAAAGCATGGCGATGTCGCCAGTTTTTTGATTCAGGCTAATCATCATGATGGAGTCGGTCAACTGAGAACCAGCGTGATGACCTCTACCTTCATCGCCGTCCATGTTGTAACCGCTGGTACCAAAGGCGAGAATGTTAGTACGACCATTGGCATCGGTTTTAAGATCAACATAGGTTGGTTCAATATATCTAATCAAATCACCAATATTACCTTGACCACCAGTAATCTTAGCAATAATGTCATTACCCCAATAAACTGCCCAAATAATTAATCCACAGAGTGCTAGAACAATTAATAAGAGAATGATCTTAATAGTGAGCCAGAGTTTTGGATGCTTGCGATTAGCTTTTTTCTCGGCTTTACGAAGCTTTTTAGCTTCCTTTTTGGCAGCCTTATTAGCTTTTTTCTCGGCTTTTTTATCTGGAATGGAAGTATCTTCAGATTCTTTAAGTTCGCCGGTTTCACTATCAATATCAAACGCCTGGACTGGTTTTAGGAAGTCTTCAACAGTTTGTTTTGGCTCTTCAACAGTAATAGTCTTTGGCTTTGGTGCAGCTTTTGGCTTAGTGGCAGCTTTTGGCTTAGTGGCCGGTTTTTTAGCTGCAGTAGCTTTAGATTTAACAGTGGTTTTCTTAGCTGGAGTCTTTTTTGTAACAACATCAGACGCTGTTTTTTTCGGAGCGTCGCGAAGCACAAGCCCATCAATTGATTTATTCTCTTTCATTATTTATAATTATATCATGGCAGCTATTAAATTAACAAAAAAACAATTAGCGGTTTTAGATTTCTTGCATGATTTTACAGAAGAGAAGGGATATTCTCCTTCATATCGGGAGATAATGGCTGGGCTCGGACTTTCTAGTGTGTCGGCGGTGGCAGAACATATTGATAATTTGATTGAAAAAGGCGTGATAAAAAAGAATCCGGGTGAGGCGAGATCACTGGAAATCTTAGATTTTAGGCATGAAGAGACAGTAGAGTTGTTTAGATCAAAAATCATGTTGGCTCCGGAAGAAGATAAAGAAGTACTACTTAAAGCGGCCGAGATACTGGGGCTAGACCTAGAGCAGTAAAGTTTACAAAAATA
>CAZORJ010000083.1:0-2765 GCA_964582425.1 uncultured Candidatus Saccharibacteria bacterium | reverse complement strand
ACTTATTTAATACTTACGGTATTCAATCGGCGCGCTTGATGTCTGTTAACGATCCGTCTAAGCTTTGTCAGCCCCAACTGATATTATTTTATCACAGATGAGAGCTTTTTTCAAGGTAAGAGAAAGGCCGGTAACTGCGAGGAAAACCGGCCTTTGTGTAGAGTGTGGAGTTATTTTGGCTAAATTTTTGTTTTTACCCCCTGAATAAATTTATTATTCAGGAGCTACCTCTATAATATCGAAAAAAAATGCTTATGTCAATAGATTTTCTGTACAATTTTTGTATAATTTTTGCCGAGTTTTCCACAGGTTTTTTTGAACAAATATTAAATTGAATTTGGCTTCTGCTTAAAAAATTAGTGGGGGGTTTGATTTATGAAAAATGTGTGCTAAAAACGCAAAATTATGACAAGTAAAATACACTCAATCATGCCCTGCGGCTATGACGGCAAGCTCGTTTTTGTGGAAGGCGACATGAAAAATGGCCTACCAAGTTTTAATATCGTGGGTATGGCAAATAAAACCATTAATGAAGCCAAAGAACGTGTAAAAAGCGCGATTATTAATTCCGGATTCGCGTTTCCGGCCCGAAAAATCACGATTAATTTGGCACCGGCGGACTTTTTAAAGGACGGATCGTGGCTAGATTTGCCGATTGCGCTGTCGGTTTTGGTGCTTTCGGGGCAACTAATCGCGGCCGATACGAGAGATAAGCTATTCGTGGGCGAATTGTCGCTAAGCGGAGAGTTAAGAGCGGTGAAAGGCGTAATAAACATCGTGGAACTGGCCAGAAAAGCTGGGTTTAAGGAGGTGTATCTTCCAAGCGCTAACCTTCCGCAGGCGGCGTTAGTTGAGGGGATTAGGGTTTATGGAGTGAATAATCTAAGGGATTTGTTCTACGTTCTATTAACTAGACGAAACAATCTAAAGAGTACAAATGATGTAAAAATAACAAAAACAGGCCAAAATGCCAGGCCTAGTAACACTTTGGACTACGTGCGGGGGCAAAAGCTCGCAAAACGAGCCCTTGAGATTGCGGTGGCTGGGCACCATAATTTACTGATCGCGGGGCCGCCGGGAGCTGGTAAAACGATGCTGGCAAAGGTCGCCGCAGGTTTACTGCCGGATTTAACGCTGGAAGAAATTCTAGAAGTCACGAAGATTTATTCCATGGCGGGGCTCGCGACAAGCGACGTAATCTCCGTGCGGCCATTTCGGAACCCTCATCATACAGCCAGCGTGATTTCAATCATTGGTGGCGGGGTGAATGCCGCGCCTGGTGAGATCTCGCTGGCGCATAAGGGAGTACTTTTTCTAGACGAACTACCGGAATACCCGCGTGCAGTATTAGAAGCCTTGAGACAACCGCTAGAAGACAAGGTAGTTACAGTATCTAGAGCTGGTTCTAGAAACGTGTATCCGGCGGATTTCATGCTGATTGCAACAATGAATCCCTGCCCTTGCGGATATCTCGGCGACGAAACACATGAATGCAAATGCACGGCCGTCCAAATCCAGAACTATCACAAAAAACTGTCCGGGCCGCTAATGGATCGGATTGACATGAACATCACAGTAGAGCGGGTGAAAAACCAGGATTTAATGACGCCGATTAACACAGAAAACAGTGAACATATTGTTGTAAAAAATACTATAACAGAGGCAATATTAAGGCAGAAGGCGAGATTTGGCAAAAATGGCGTCTATAATAGCTCGCTTTCATCCTACCAAGTTGCGACGGTTTTGAAGCTGGACCAGCCGGCCGAGAGACTACTTCAGGCTGCATCAAAGAGCCTGAATTTATCAGCCAGATCCTATTTTAAAACCATCAAAGTGGCGCAGACAATTGCGGATTTAGAGGGGTCTGACACTATCAAGGAGCCGCACATTGCGGAAGCGCTTTCGTTCAGAAAAAGAACATAATTATGCTTGAACATTCATTAAAAATATCTTAAAATAAAATAAAGTAAAAGAAGGAGTTATATGAAACTAAAAACTTTGATCCAAGCTGGTTGTGGCTTTCTAGCATTCATCTTCATCTTCCTGCCTTGGTATAACGCAAAGGCCATAATTCTTGGTTATGGAGGATCGGCCAATGCTTTTGGTGAGACGATTTTAGGTGTGTTTGCGCTTTTGGCATCGCTCGCTGCGCTAGTTTGGTTCGTACTCGAGATTTTAAACCAAGCTAGTGTTTTGAAGCTCAAAATCCCAACCAAGACTAAAAAAATCGTAGATATTTGTGTCAGTGGGGCCATTGTACTTTTTGGGATTATTGGTTTTATTGTTGGATTAGCAAGCGGTAATGAAATCATTAAAACGACCCCTTGCGCAGGCGTTTATCTTTACATCATCGCTGGCGTCGCAGCATTAGTACTCACCTTTGTAAAGCTTGAGCAAACTGTTGGTAAGGCTCCAAAAAAGGCTGAGAAAAAAGAAGAGAAAAAGGACTAATTAGTTCTCTCTTGAAATTAGTGCAATTCCCCCTTGTAATTTGAGGGGGTTTTTGCTATAATATATATCAGGTTAATTCAGAGAAGAAAGGACTACTATCAAAAACAATTCGCACACCCGCCTCAATGGAGAAATTCGTTATCCTGAGGTCCGTGTCATTGGTTCAAGTGGAGAGCAACTGGGCATTATGTCTAGTCGCGAAGCCCAACTTCTCGCGAAGGAACAGGGAGTGGACTTAGTGGAGATTGCCGCTAATGCCAATCCGCCGGTCGTTAAAATCATTGATTGGGGTAAATTCCAATATCAAAAGATGA
>CAZORJ010000082.1:0-2786 GCA_964582425.1 uncultured Candidatus Saccharibacteria bacterium | reverse complement strand
TCATTGAAATTCGTGCCGGCGCCGGTGGTGACGAAGCCTCCCTATTTGCCGGTGAATTGTACCGTATGTATGTGAAATACGCCGAGAACCACGGAATGAGAGCTGAATTAATGTCTCAAAACGAGAACGAAGCTGGTGGCATGAAAGAAGTCATTTTTAAAATCACTGGCGATGAACCATATGGCAAATTAAAATTCGAAGGCGGTGTCCACCGCGTCCAACGTGTGCCAGTCACTGAATCACAAGGCCGCATCCATACCTCTACTGTAACCGTAGCAGTGCTTCCAGAGGCATCTGAGCAGGATTTAGAGATTAAGCCAGAAGACTTACGTATTGATATTTATCGCTCCGGTGGCCATGGCGGGCAAGGCGTCAACACTACTGATTCCGCCGTACGTATTACCCACCTACCAACCGGACTAGTTGTAGCCATGCAAGATGAGCGTTCGCAACAACAAAACCGCATAAAAGCTATGAACGTACTTCGCTCAAGACTCCTAGAACGCAAGAAAGAAGAAAACCTAAAGAACGCTTCAGAAGCGCGCAAGTCTCTGATTGGCACCGGCGACCGTTCTGAAAAGATTCGTACTTATAACTTTCCACAAGACCGTGTTACGGATCATCGCATCCATTATTCCCGTAGCAATATCCCAGCGGTCATGGACGGCGACATTGATGATCTCATCCATGAATTAACTTTGCATGAACGTGAACTGAAGGCAGCTGAATAGTATGAACATAGCAACCTGGTTAGAAAAAGCAAAAACTAAAGTTCCAAGTATCGACGCAGAGCTAATCCTACTAAACATCATCCGGGAAAAGGATCGTACCTATCTCATTTCACATGACACCAGAGACTTAACTGAAGTTGAAGAAGAAAAAGCCAACTATTATCTAAACGAAAGAGTCAAAAACAAACCACTTGCTTATATTATTAATAGTAAGGAGTTTTATGGCCGCGAGTTTTATGTTGATGAAAACGTCTTAATTCCTCGCCCAGAGACTGAAGATGCAATTGATATTATCAAAAATATAGTAAGTAAAAACAACATAGAATATCCAATAATTTATGACGTCGGTACCGGATCGGGCTGTATCGCTGTAACCTTAAAACTCGAAATTCCAAACGCAAAAGTAATTGCCATCGATAATTCCGATAACGCACTAGGAGTCGCAAAGAAAAACAGCGAGAGTAATCACGCCGAAATTGAGATAGTAAAATCTGACTTGCTAAATAATGCACCAGATAAAAACATTGACATCGTAGTAGCAAATCTCCCTTATGTAGATAAAAAATGGGATTGGCTGGATTTTGAAAGTTTACAATACGAACCACTTTCGGCTCTCTATGCTTCAAATGACGGCCTAGCTTTAATCTATGAACTAATTAATCAGGTATCAGCTAGGCCAGACGCAAAACATCTAGTTCTAGAATCAGACCCGAGCCAACACGAAAAAATCGTTGATTATTGCAAGAAAAAAGGCCTCGAACTGGTCGAGACCCGTAATTTCATTCTTTACTTTGTTGGCGTATAAGCACCAAGTTCAACTTTAACTCCAACTTCTTTTCCATCTCGATAAACCGTGAGTGAAACAATGTCACCTGGTTTGTATTCACCAACTAGTGAAGAAAGTGACCCGGCCACACCGACTTTTACGCCATTAACGGCCGTAATAATATCCTTGTCATGAATGCCGGCTTTAGCTGCAGGACCACCACTAAGGACCGCCGAATAGGATTCAGAATTATAAATATAAGTACCAGATCCAACCGGAAGATTGTATTGCTTTGCTACTTCAGGCGTAATGTCGATACTATAAACACCAACGTAAGCACGCTTAGCTTCACCGGTCTCAATTAATTGGCCAAGCATACCCTTAATACTAGAAATCGGAATCGCAAAACCTACATTCTCACCATCTACTGAAGTGGCAGTATTAATACCAATTACCTCACCAGCGGCATTTACGAGCGGACCACCAGAGTTACCAGAGTTAATTGCGGCGTCCGTCTGGATCATATCAGAAAGATTCTCAGTCAAAGAACCACTTTCATCCGACGCAGTGAGCGAGCGACCCGTTCCAGAAATGATACCAGAAGTCACAGTGTTTTGGTATTGGCCAAGCGCATTACCAATCGCGATGACCTGTTGGCCAACATTAATCGTTTTAGAATCGCCAAGCGTCGCAGCCTTGAGGCCAGAAACGTTATCGATTTTTAAGAATGCCACATCATTTAATGGATCGACTGTAGCCAGATTTACATTTTCATAGGTAGTACCATCATCAAGCACTACACTAATAGTGGTAGCGCCATCAATCACATGTTTGTTAGTGAGAATATATCCATTCTCTGACACGATAATACCTGTGCCAGATGCACCAGAAGTGTAGCTTCTACCAAATAGATTCACAGACTTAGTTGAAGAAATAATCGAAACTACACTCTCGGATACTTTATTAGCAACATCCGCGATTGATCCTTCAATAAAATTTGCCGAGTTACCGTCCGCGCCAGAAGAAAGAATCGTAAGTGGCTTAGAGGCGGTTTCAAGCGCCATCCAGCCAAGACCAAACCCCGCTGCACCTAGCAGTAACGCAATTGCAGCAAGAACTGTGGCACCATTAGAACGACTCCTAGGAATATCGTCATCCTTATTTACACTAAACTTTACTTCAGGCTTAGATTCAACTGTCATTGCTGGAGTTTCTATTGTTTTAATCTCAGCTTCAGAAATCTTGCCCTCATTATTTTCGTCCATCTTACCTCCATAGATATTAAATAT
>CAZORJ010000081.1:0-2813 GCA_964582425.1 uncultured Candidatus Saccharibacteria bacterium | reverse complement strand
GCCTCAGCCTTAATCGGTAGATATGTAATGGTTACTTCGTCTAGAGGCACTTCGTTGTCGTCCTCGTCTACGCCCACTACCGAAATCACATACTGACCATATCCGTTACCGCCTGCACCAAGCGCCAAATTCTGCTCGATTACACCTGGTGAAAGATCTAGATCGCTTTCGTGGTATAGGATATGATTACCTGTCTCGTGTCCATCTTCGTCTATATAATTTACATAGACGGTAATTTCCTTAATTTTCTCGTAATTCACTGTGAGTGGTTGCGTCGGGTTGGTCACCCTAGCTCCATTTTCCGGGGATACGATATTTCCCCGCGGCGCGCTGCCGACCACGATCACAGTAAGCGTGTCGACCGCCGATGGTGATGCCACAGCCAAAACTCCGGGCGTCGGCATAGTAGCAGCTACGACCGTCATCATAGCAACCAGCGACAACCCGAAGAAGCCTAGCATCCTCTTGTGTGTTTTCTTCATACTCTACACTCTTTTTATGTTTAATATTTATTTTGGCCTCGCTTAGACCCGCTCCACACGGGTGCCTCTCTAGACGGTACCGAATCTAGATCGGCGCTCTTTGCGCTTCCTTACCATAATCATAATCCAAATTGCGATAATTGTCAAGAGCAAAATCATAAGTATTATGATTGGCGCCGGTAAAATTAGTACCACGCGTTCAATCTCCTCTGTCGAAGTCCCCACCGTCACGCTCCAATGTACTTTAAATAGCCCAAAGTATGGCGTATCATCCCACTTGTCGCTAACTGTCAGCTCCACTTCTGGGATAATTGAAGTTCCCTTGCTATCAGGTGTGACATAATATTCGTGTCCAAAGATACCACTAACCGTCAGCTTGCCGTAGGCCATAAAATCTACGTTACCGGAGTTATTCACCTTAGCGGTGCCATTAATCACGTTAATCGTGCGTTCTCCGTCGGTAAGAGATTTATTGACCTTCAAATCGTAAATCTCGGATTTTAGAAGAGTTGTGCCATTTGAGCGCCCATAGATTACAAGCCCAGGGCTCGCCTCAGTTCTAAGCCCGCCTTTTTCATCGTCTTTTGACAGTGTATGTGCAAAAATTACCGCATATTGCCCGCCATCAGGGAGAGAGGAAGGAGTTTTTATCTTGTAGTGAATCTCAAAAGTTGTCCCCGGCGCAATCGTAAAATGCGGATTTTTGACATAATTCCCACTAGTGTCGCGGAAGGTAATCCAGCGCGTAATCTGGGTATAAGAATTTTGCTGGGTGAACCCGAGCGTGTATTCATGGCTGTCCTCAGAGAGCGTATAAGAGTACGGCGAAGCATACACCTCAATATTTATCTGTTCCGATCCGTTATTTATCACCTTAAAAGAGTCCGGATAACTCTTATTCGGCTCCAGTTTCAAAATTTTACTTACCGGGCTGATACTGATGCTGGTTGTCGGGCGATTCTCGGTCTCTTCCTCTTCGGCAAAAGCATTATTAGAAATAAGCCCTAGAGAGCAGAAAAACATCAACGCCGCCACTACTACACGAAATTTTCTCATTAACCTCCTTTACTGAATCCATTATAACACATACCTAAGAAAAAATGCCAATACCTCTATTATATATTGACAAAATTAAGCATATGTGCTATAATGTAAGTATAAGACATTGAGAGGTCTTAAGAAAATTAAAATCTAGATTACCGGCGGGTTTACGCAGGAGGTTAGTTATGGCAAGATTCGAGAACCTGGGGTACTGCCCCAACAACGCATTCTGCAACTACAGAGAGTACAATCTCCCTGGCAATCCCCTCGCGATGAAGATTCTGGGCGGTCGCGCAGCTGACATGTACTACCCGGAGAACGACAAAGCCCTGACCAACGATGTATCCATCGTTTCCGCCATGCTCGGCGGCGACGGCTCCCTGGGAGTGCAGCTGGCCTGCTACCTCAGGCATGTCTCGCCCAGCGTGAGCCTGGAAGAGTTCAGGCCCATCCGGATCCACGACGTGATCAACCCGAAGCACATCTGTGCCGATCTCTACTGCAACGACCCCAGCACCTGCTCCGACTGGTGCTTCCCGGTCAACGGACTCATCCACAAGGATGACAAGAAGACCTGGCGCGATGGCATGTTCCTCTTTGAGGACGATGACTACCTGGTCGCCGCGAAGGACAACGAAGACGGCATCGATATCTGGATCTTCCAGAAGCCCGTCCCGCTGAGCTACATGAGCGACCCCGTCGCCAAAGGCGACGAAGAATAATCTAGCGCACCTTACCCTGCCCCTGGCTAAATGTCAGGGGCGTTTTTTTATGCCTCTTCCGGCCCGATATTGACAGAATAATCATTTTATTATATAATGGTTGCATAAAGCTGCGGAAGTTTTAGAAGCTTAAAAATCTGTATTGGGAGGATAGAAAAATGAGCAATCCTGAACTAACCCTGCAAGAAAAATTATCAGAGATTGATGAAAACGAGCTGATCTATATCGGTACTAAAAGTGGCAGTGGCTTTTTCTTTATTGGCACCAAAAGTGAGATTCCGGAGGAGATGAAGACCTGCTTTAACCGCAAAGTCACCGATGTTTATCACCGGACCACCTGCCCCGACGAGTACGGGACAGTTATCATCATTAGAGGTGGCTCCGTAAGTGGCAACTTCTGGTTCCACGACGAGTTTATAGAGGCCAATAATATGTTGCTCCCCTTCAATCCAGTGACCGAGCTTAGGCGCGGTCGTTACACGCTGGATGACAAGGAGAATATTGGCAAGTTCAACCGCTTCTATTATGAGACTCGCCTTGACTATTTTGGCAACAAATTTGCCCTTGC
>CAZORJ010000080.1:0-2883 GCA_964582425.1 uncultured Candidatus Saccharibacteria bacterium | reverse complement strand
ACCAAGGCTCGCGAATCCATGGTTGCTAACTCCGAAACTTGGCGCTCCACCATCGACCGCATCGGCCGTTGGGTAGATTTTGACAATGCTTACCGCACGATGAATAAGGACTTCATGGAATCGGTCTGGTGGGCCTTTAAACAGCTCTACGAAGCCGGGAAAATCTATGAAGGGCGCAAAGTCCTCATGTATGACACCAAGTTTGCTACACCAGTTTCTAAAGCTGAAGTCACGATGGATAACGACGCCTATCAAACCGTCACCGACCCATCCGCCTACGTCAAATTTAAAGTTAAAGACTCTGACGAATATTTCCTTGCTTGGACCACGACTCCTTGGACCTTGCCAGGCAACCTTTTCCTCGCGATTAACCCAAAACTCGACTACGGCGTATATGAAGTTAATGGTGATAAGTTTATTGTCGCTCTTGAGCGCGGTAAAACCCTCTTTGAAGGCCAGAAGCCACTAAAAGCCATGAAAGGTAAAGCCCTCGTTGGCAAAGCTTACGAGCCAATCATTCGTGTTGCTGACTGTCTCTTTGACCTTGGTCTCCGTGGTGACAAGGGAACTGTCACAAGAAAAGATACTTACACCGTCCTCCCGGGTGATTTCGTCTCCGCTGAAGATGGCACCGGCATCGTCCACTGTGCACCTGCCTACGGTGAAGATGACTTCGCCCTTGGTAATAAATATGAAGTTGACTTCGTTGACTGTCTTGATGAAAACGGCTATTATCTCCCAGAAATGGCCGCCGAGCTTCATCAATTTGGCGTTCGCGATACCGATGAGCACGGTATCCAAGCCTGGGCCGGCAATAAATTCATCGCTAAATGCTTAGAAGACAAGGGAATCATCTGGAAAATCGAATATATCTCTCACGAGTATCCATTTAACCCACGCTCCAAAGAGCGTATCATGTACCGCGCCTTCCCATCTTGGTTCTTTGACGTTGAAGGTCAAAAGACCATGATGCTCGAGGAAAATGAGAACATTAACTGGTTCCCAGCACATTTGAAGCATGGTCGTTTTGCCAAGAACATCGAGCAGGCTCCAGATTGGAACCTCTCGCGTGATCGTTTCTGGGCCACCGCTATGCCGGTTTGGAAAGGCGACAAAGGTAGTATCAAGGTTATTGGCTCTTATAAAGAGCTCGAAGAGCTCTCTGGTAAGACCTTAAATGACTATCACCGTCCATGGGTTGATGAGATCACCTTTGACATCGATGGTGAACACTTTACCCGTATCGAAAAGGTACTTGACTGTTGGTTTGAATCCGGCTCCATGCCGTTCGCCCAGATGCACTATCCATTCGAAAACAAGGATAAATTCGAGGCCAACTACCCAGCCGACTTCATCGTTGAATATGTCGGTCAAGTCCGTGCTTGGTTCTACTACGTTCACACCGTAAATACCGCTCTTGCTGAAATCGGCGCCTTTGGTGACAAGGCCAAAAACGGCGCGAAAAACGCTTACAAAAACGTCATTACCACCGGTACACTTGCTGGTAACGACGGTCGTAAGATGAGCAAGTCTCTTGGTAACTTCACCGATCCGAACGTCCTAATGGACCAATTCTCAGCTGATTCGCTCCGCTTCTTACTCCTTTCTAGCCCGGTTCTTTCTGGTGAAGACTTCGCTCTACTCGATAAAGATGTCTCTGACGTCAATCGCAAGCTCGCGATGCTTTGGAATGTCTACGACTTCTTTACTACCTATGCTGAAGTCGAAAACATTGATAGTGACGATTTGAGACTTGACCCAAAGAACCCGCTCGATCTCTGGATTCTCTCGCGCATGTACCAACTTCGCGACGAAATCACCACCGGTATGGAAGAGTACAATATTCCAAAGGCTCTTGAAGGCGTCCTCCCATTTGTTGACGACCTCTCTAACTGGTTTGTTCGCCGTTCTCGCCGCCGTTTCTCTAAAAACGAAGACGAGGCCGACAAGATGCAGGCCTTCGCGACGCTTTACCACGTCCTTATCTACACTTCCAAGGTTCTCGCCCCGTTTGTACCATTCCTAACTGAAGAACTCTACCAAAAGATGACTGGTAAAAACGAGTCTGTTCACCTCTTGGATTGGCCAGAATCTGGTGTTATTGATACCGAAATTCTTGATGAAATGGCCCGTACTCGCGCCATCATCACTGATGCACTTGCTCTTCGTATGCAAAAGTCCGATACCGAGGAGCAAATCAAGGTCCGCCAGCCACTTGCTTCGCTTACTTACACTGGTGACCGACTCTCGGATTACTATGAGCAAATCATTATGGACGAGGTGAACGTCAAAAAGGTTGAATGTGGTAAAGAATTTGTTCTAGACAAGACCTTGACCGACGAATTGAAGAGGGAAGGGCTCGCCCGTGACCTCATCCGCGCCGTCCAGGCTGCCCGTAAAAACGCTGGCTTATCAGTCGACGATCATATCAGGCTCTCTATCTCTGTAAATCCACCGGAAGGCTTCGTGGACCTCATCCGCACTGAAGTCCTCGCGGATGATATCAAAAAGAATGAGAACTACGCCTACGACGAAATCGCGAAAATCGCAGGTGAATCGGTCACTATTTCACTCGAAAAAGTGGCCTAAGACTAAGCAGTCGCATCAAAATAGCCCCACCACGGGGCTATTTTTTATACATTCTTTGTTCAATTTTACCCCTTAAAATTTGACAAACCTACTAAAATTAAGCATAAACACTATTGACTTTTTTGGCAAATTGTGCTACACTAAAAGTAAGTTAGAAAATAAAATAAAAATTCTAACAAATAACAACAAAAATAAAAAAAATAAAAAACAAAAAAGGAAAACATCATGGCGGACACATTAAAATTACCAAACACAGTCATAGACTCAGACTGGAAAGATGATGTCGACGTAGAC
>CAZORJ010000079.1:0-2884 GCA_964582425.1 uncultured Candidatus Saccharibacteria bacterium | reverse complement strand
AGATATTATGTAACGATGCAAACGGCTTTGCCGTCTATGCAATTGGTTATTCTGGTGAGACCTATGGTAATACTACAATGGTGCCGTCTAATTTGCCGGCTACTAATGGTATTGTCACTGGTACGGCGACTTCTGGTGATACATCTAACTGGGCCATGAAACTTACGGCCGTATCTGGTGATTACCAACCGACACTTGGCACTGGTTTTAATGCTTACCACGAAGTGCCTTCCGATTACACGTTAGTAGCTTCACTCGCAGCCTCTACTGATGCTACGGTGGGATCACAGTTTAAATCTACTTACGCAGCATTTGTCGCGCAAGCACAGCCGGCAGATACGTATACTGGGAAGGTGAAATACACGGTAATTCACCCAGCCAACGAAACAGCTCCAGATTATCTTGAGCAAATGCAAAACTTAAGTTCTTCGTCTTGTACGTCTACCCCAACCCAAGTCCGCGACATTCGTGATGGTCATGCCTACACTATCCAGCGCCTCCTTGACGGTAATTGTTGGATGATGGAAAACCTAGATTTAGGACGTACGGATCTCGCCTCGGACCTTACTTCTGCTAACACAAATCTCTCTGCCACTATAACCGCGTCTACCTTTAATAGTTGGAAGAAGACTTCCGGATCAAAATCATACACTATCCCAGACTTTATTGTCATCTCTGGTGAGGACAGTAATTCTGGCACGCCATATGGCACGCTTTATAATTACTGCGCAGCTACTGCTAACACTGTTTGTCATGAGTCCCCTGCAGCTGACGCGACATACGATATTTGTCCTGCTGGATGGAGACTACCAGTTGGAGGTGAGTCTGGAGAATTTGTCACCCTTTATAGCCATTATAATTCTGGTAGCCTTATGCGCGCTCCTGTCGCAGAAGACGGCGCTGCTTTCGCGCTTTCCGGAACGTTTGGTGGCAGTACGCCAACCGGACAGGGAGAGCAAGCTGAATACTGGACATCAACCAACAACGGTCCCGAGCGTACATACGCATTAAGTATCATCACCTCGATGGTAAACCCGAGCTATGGCACCCCTAAATACAATGGCTATTCCATGCGATGCGTGTTAAAAGACCCTGTTATGCAGGACGTTTCTTCTTGGGAAAGTAATGTGCTAACAGGTGAAGAAATAGTTGCAGAGGACGCCCGTGATGGCAAAAAATATACTGTGGCGCGCCTCGCTGATGGTAATCTTTGGATGACACAGAACCTCGATTTTGATATTGATTCTACTATAACTTATACTTCGGCAGATACGGATATCCCGGCTGATTGGACGCCGAGCACGTCTACCTATACTACTGACACTACAACGTGGAATAAGACTAAAACGGCCCCTGAATCATATGATCCGGGAAATAAATACTATAATGGCACATTGTATGATAATTCTTATACTGATACGGATTATTATTCTACGACTGGTGATTCGCATTATCATTTTGGGAATTACTATAACTGGACTGCCGCCGTTGCAATGAATGATAGTTCTAGCTATTCGACGTATGGTACTCTCGTGAATCAATCTATTTGCCCAGCCGGATGGACGCTACCGCGTGCCGGCCGCGGGGAAGACACGTTTTATGCGCTTGTTAGTGCATACGACACATGGAATTCAAGTACACAGGCACTAGAGAATAATACTTTGCTTTGGGATAACCCAACCAATTTTACGCTTATTGGTCGCTGGGCGGGGTCGTTTAGGGGTTTGGGTAAAAATGGGGAGTATTTATCCCCAGTAGTTAATGATTTGTACGGTGCAATTGAGTTCTATATTACATACAATGGGATCGTTAGACCTGCTGCCGATTCGGGTTCCGCTTACTATCGCGAGGATGGTTATCCAATACGTTGTATTGCTCGCCCGGTTACAAACACTATCGTATTCAGCGAATAATCCTTTACTTTTTATGCTAAATATGCTATAATATATTTAGTACATTAATAAAGAAGGGGGGACCGTAATGGGTACACCAAAAAACTGTCCGCTGGACGAATGGCTAATTGTTGTTCAGATGCGTAAGGAGTTAACTGAGTATCTTCAGGACTGTATCACTGAAGCATATCAGAGAAGCTTCAACCGTTTCACTACCGGTGTGACTGAGGCCTTCGAAAAGGGCGCTGACATCTCGGCACTTTCGAAGAGATCGCAGCAGGAAATTGATTCCATCTATGACCAGGCCAACGATAAGCTGATGACGCTCTACGAAATGTCCGACGAGGGCATCAAGTCGCTCTACACGAAAACCTTTGGCAGAACCATACCCTTTTGATCTTTAACCCACGCGCCCACAAGCCTAGCTTGTGGGCATTTTTATTGAGGTGTGGAGGGAATTAAACCTCTTGTGCTTTTTTAGTTTTTATTTAGATTATGATTGGACTGAGCCTTCTCCGGTATTCGCAAACAGGGTTTATTATTCAACAGCCGACGGAAGTTCTGATCGGTATGGCGGTAGTTCGGTTCGTTGTTTAGCTAGATAAAAAAGCCCCCGTCTGGGGGCTTTAAGGTGCTAGGGGGTTAGATGTGTCCGTTCATAAGGTTCATGTCTTTAAAAATCCGGCTGAAGAATACCGGCACGAACACGCACTGGTTGGCGGGGCTGCGACGGATGGTCACCGATTCGCCGTCAATCTGAACAACTTTGCGCGCACCGTCTGGCTCAACCGTGTCGGTCGCAAGGTAGACAATGCCACCTTCATGCGCAATGCGGCCATCTACGGCGTCACCGTAGAGTTCCAAGTTGAAATATTTTAGGATTTCCTGGGGCTTTTTGGCCCATTTTTCACCGAAAAGATGTTCGAACCGGGCCCGCATTTGCGACTCGCCCATCAGGAAACAACCACCAGGCAGGTGGTATTGCCGGATTA
>CAZORJ010000078.1:0-2916 GCA_964582425.1 uncultured Candidatus Saccharibacteria bacterium | reverse complement strand
TTCGTCGCATTGGACAGATTAAGGAAGGCGATAATATTTCGGGTAACCGTACGAAAATTAAGGTAGTGAAGAATAAAATTGCGGCACCATTTAGAACGGCGGAATTTGACATTATGTATAACGAAGGAATTTCTAAGACTGGTGACGTGCTAGATCTCGGCGTGCAATATGGCATCATTGATAAGGCTGGTGCATTCTTTAAATATAATGGTGAGACTCTTGGGCAAGGCCGTGAAGCCGTGAAAAAGTTGTTTAGAGAAAAACCAGAATTAATGGACGAGATTGAAAAACTCGTACGCGAACGCGCTGCAGCAGAAGAATAGTAAATAAAACAAGGAGGAAACTCATGCATCAAGATGAGGTTTGGCAAGTCTACGCAAAAAACGGTGAGCCGATTCCGGGCAAAGGTTGGAATTCGGCGATGAATAATCCGGAAGTGACCGGAGATAAATCAATTGTGGGAGTTGCGGTGATTGCCTTCTATCGTTTTGATGAAAATCACGAGTTAGAATTCTTGTGGCAGAGAAGATCTGGAAAAGTTGATCGGTACCCGGGTGATTGGGATTTTTCGGCTGGTGGACACGTGAATTTGGGTGAAAGCCTGGTGGAAGCGGCCGTGCGTGAAACGGAAGAGGAAATCGGTGCGAAGATTACTGCAGATGATTTACAATTTGTGACAATGCGCCCGTTTAATTGTAATCGTTTTGCGTGGGTTTACTGTGTAGATTGGACCGGAAGACCAGGCGAGCCGAGCGATTTTAAATTTGATGATAATGAAGTGTCTGAAGTTAAGTGGGTTAAGTATAGCGAAATGGAAGAGTTTCGCTTGAAATATGCGAAGGCACCACTAAAGAACGACAAAATCACGTTTCCAAATATTCACGAGTGGTTGAAGTTGCATGGATATATTAAAGCTGAGTGATAAGGTGCCGGAAGAATCCAGCGGACCGGTTTTAAAAATCACCAACATCAAACAGGCGGTGAAGAATGAAAACCGGGTGAACATTTTTGTAAATTCAAAATATTCGTTTTCTTTAGATATTGCGCAACTCGCGGATTATAAACTAAAAGTTGGTCAGGTAATTTCGGAAGAAGAACTTACTGAATTCAAAAAAGCATCCGAATTTGGAAAATTATATCAAAGAACTCTTGAATGGGTCTTGTCACGACCGCACTCGGTACGCGAAACGAAGGACTACCTTTATAAGAAAACTATGAGTTTGAATCGAGGGAGTAAGACTCGGCCTAGCGGACCGGAGCGCTCCCGAGATTCAAATTCTAGTTTTCCTGGAAAGGAAGTTGATTTGTCTCAGTATTCGGATGTGATTATTGAGAGACTAATTCAAAAGGGGTATTTGGACGATTTTAGATTCGCGGAATTTTTTGTTGAGAACCGGTTTGTGAAGAAGGGGATTTCAAAAAAGCGACTTAAAATGGAGCTCATGAAAAAAGGAGTTTCTAACGAAATAATTGAGCAAGTTCTAGAGAGTTCGAGCCGAAATGATGAAGAAGAAATTCTCAAAATCATCGCCAAAAAGCGGGCAAGATATGATGATGAAAAACTTATTCAGTATCTTTGTCGTCAGGGATTTCACTTTGAGACTGTACGAAATCTCGTTCAGTCTTACGGAACGGATTCACAAAGTTCGGAATAAAATCTTCGTTGGCAGCTTTTTTCTTGATTACACTTTCTTCGTCTTTGACGATAATTTTATCATCGGTAATTTCAACAATCTCTTTACGCGGAATGGTGAGTTCTGGATCAACGAGGCTCTTAATAATAGGACGTTTTACAATGATTTGCTGAACCATGTAATCTTCGCTGGTGACGGTATAGTCTGAAACTTTGCCGAGTTTAGTCCCTTTTTTGGTTTCAACTTTAAGGCCGATGAGGTTGAAGTTTAGCTCAAGAACCTTGCTAATTTTGATAACATCGTCTGGGTTAACGAGTTCGTTAATCGAATCGATTACCATGCCATAGCGAGAATACTCGCGGATGGATTTAGTGTCAAGAATATTGGCGCCACGATCGACGAGCGGTCCGGAGAGAAAAAAGCCGATGATTTTGCAATCGGCAGGGTCGACAATTGGCTGCGAAACTGCGCCGACGGAGCTAGTTGATTGCATGCTTAGAACTTTGGTGCCAAGAAGGCGACTAGCTTGAACTAACATAACTTAATTATAGCATAATTTGTTTAGCATTTTCTACGCTGTAATTACCGATCTTTGTACGGCGAAGGGCGGTAAGATAGGCGCCGGTGCCAAGTTTTTTGCCGATATCTTCAGCGAGAGTGCGGATGTAGGTACCACTGCTAACATGGCAACGGATTTTAAGAGACGGGTAAGTATAATCTAGAATTTCAATCTGATAAATTTCGACTTCGCGACTAGGGATTTTGAAATCAGCGCCTTTACGGGCGAGTTTATAGGCGCGTTCGCCGTTAATTTTGATGGCAGAAAAACGAGGTGGGGTTTGAGTTAGCTTACCCATAAAAGAATCTAGAACTGTTTGGATTTCTGATAGAGAAGGCACTAGGGAAGTATTGATTTCCGTTATTTCCCCTTCGGGGTCGCCGGTGGTGGAGGCAAAACCAAGCTTTAATTCGGCTTCGTAGGCTTTGTCTAGCTTTAAGAATTCATTAGATTTTTTGGTCATTTTACCAGATAACAAAATTAAAAGACCGGTAGCAAAAGGATCGAGAGTTCCCGTGTGGCCGACTTTGATTTTGTGGCCAAATTCATCCTTTAGTTCGCGACGAATTTTTGCGACGACGCCAAAAGAAGAAATTCCGGCTGGTTTATCAACTAAAATGATTTGATCTTCCATCAGGGATATTTTAGCATAGTTATTGAATATTTTTAAGAGATGTGGTATAATGATTCGCATGATAACAAAAGAGAATAAAGACAAGGCTA
>CAZORJ010000077.1:0-2955 GCA_964582425.1 uncultured Candidatus Saccharibacteria bacterium | reverse complement strand
AAACTTGGTAGATAGTGAAGGTTATGCAATTAAGGGCGCAATGAATTCTTCGATGCGCGAAGATTTAGTAGCGGAAGCAAACGCAGCGACGGATATGTTTGATGCATATAATTCAGCGAATCTAAATCGTGCAATTACCGAAAACCAGACTGTGCAACGCCAGGCGGCAGTACAAGAAATGCAGACGGCCTTGAAGAACCGTGAGGCAGAGCAACAAGCTGCAATGGAAGCAGAGCAACGTCGCCAAATGGAAGAACAACAAAGAATTCTGGCAGAGCAAAAACGCCAGCGCGAAGAAGCAGAGTTTAGACTGCGCGAAGAAGAAATGAGAAGATTAAATTCAGAGCATGAGGATGCACTCAACTCGATGCGGGCGGCAATTAATCGTGGCGAAGAGATTGATACAAGTTCGGCAATGATTCAGAATAACCGTGGCAAACTAGGGCCAAAACCGGAACCAAAGCCAGAGCCGAAACCAGAACCAAAGCCAGAGCCGGAAAAAGCGCCGGAGCCAAAAAAAGTGGCGACAGAAGCGCCAAAACCTAGTATAATGGAATTAGCAAATAATCCTGATTTTACTGTTGCGACCATCGCAAAAGAAGCTAACCGGTTAAATAAAAAGGAGGAGGGCGAAGTTTTCGTCTCACTACACTAAAATGAATCCACAGCAATACAATCAGAATGGACAAATGATGGGCGGGCCACAGATGATTTTGCCTGGGCAACAGCCGATGATGCAACAACCGATGATGCAGCCGCAAATGCAGAGTATTGGTTCGGCAGCAATGAGTGCACAGCAAATGGCACCAGTTTCGCCAAATCATGATGTACCGACTTCAACTCAAGCAACACTTCTCATTTCAGAACTTCGCGATAACGTGGTGATTATGAAGGATGGCTCGTTTAGGGCGGTGGTGGCTTGTAAGTCAATTAACTTTGATCTTATGTCTGATATGGAGCGCGAAGGCGTAGAATACTCGTATCAGAATTTCTTAAACTCATTGAAATTTACCACGCAAATTTTGATTCGCTCACAAAGAGTGGATATTGGACCATACCTCGAAAGATTAATTGATATTCGTCGTAGCAACGACAATATGCTTCTAGGTGTATTGATGGATGATTACATTAACTTCATTGATGTGTTGTCGCAAGAGGCAAACATTATGGATAAGTCATTCTTCATTATTATTCCGTATTATTCATCGCCGGAAGCCGAAAAGGAACTCCAGCAAACGAAGAATTTCTTTAAATCATTTTCAAGAACTAAAGGCCCGGAAGTAACTAGAATTGACCGTGCTACTTATGATAAGGCACTATCTGAGCTTAATACCCGTGTTGATACGGTGATTTCGGGTTTGTTCCAAATTGGCATTCATTCAGTAAGACTTAATACAAGGGAACTTGCGGAGCTTTATTATAACTTCAACAACCCAGATACGGCAGTGAGGGAACCGCTAGTTGACTTTACGAAGCTTGCAACAATGTACGTGAAGAAGGGAGAGGAAAAACAAAATGGCTAGAAGGATGATGTCACCAGCAGAAATCGCGGCACAAGCCGAGGTGATGGAAGCACAGGAAATCCAGCGTGCGTTTGAGCAAGGTACAAACACCCTTCGTGATTTGATTAGCCCGAGCGCAATTGAGATTCATGCAGATTATTTCAGATTAGGTAATAAGTATGGCCGTACATTATATATATATGGTTATCCGCGTTCACTTTATACGGGTTGGATTTCACCGATTATTAATATTGATGAAGTGATTGACGTGTCGATGTATATTTATCCGGTTGAGTCGGCCGTGGTGATGAAGAACTTGAAGACTAAGGTGACACAGCTCGAAGCATCGATGAGCCTGAACATGGAAAAGGGCCGTGTACGTGATCCAGAACTTGAAGCAGCTATTAACGATGCTGAGGAACTCCGTGACCAGTTGCAGGTAGGTGCAGAAAGATTCTTCCGCTTCGGTCTTTATGTGACACTTTGGGCAGATTCTCTTGATGAGTTAAAGTTTATTCAACAAAAGATTGAAACGATTTTTGGCCAGCAGATGATTTTCTCGAAGGTGGCAAATTCACAGCAGGAACAGGGTCTAAACTCCATCATGCCACAGTGTATGGACCAACTTCAGATTCGTCGTAACATGAATACGGGTGCGATTTCGACTTCATTCCCATTTACTTCCGCAGATCTCACGCAGGATAAAGGTATTCTTTATGGTATCAACATGCACAATAACGGTCTTGTGATTTTCGACCGGTTCTCACTTGAAAATGCGAACATGGTGGTATTTGCAAAGTCTGGTGCAGGTAAGTCATTTACAGTGAAACTTGAGGCACTCCGTTCGATGATGGTGGGTGCTGAGATTTTGATTATTGACCCAGAAAACGAATATCAGAAGCTAAGTGATGCAGTGGGCGGTTCGTATATTCGCTTATCTTTGAACTCAGATGTACGTATTAACCCATTTGATTTACCGAAGGTGGTAGATTCTGAAGATGCGAACGATGCACTCCGTGCGAATCTGGTGACGCTCCACGGTCTATTTAGGTTAATGCTTGGTGGTAACCAAGTTTCTGGTGGTGGCCAAGTAGTACCAGCGCTTACCGCAAATGAGGAAGCTGACCTCGACCAGGCATTAATTGATACTTATGCAAGAGCCGGTATTACGTCGGATCCTTTGACGCATCAGTCTACTCCGCCAACGATTTTGAATCTTTACGATACACTGCTTCACATGGAAGGCACGGGGCCACAACTGGCACAGAGGCTACGTAAGTATACGACCGGTACGTTTGCAGGTATTTTCTCACAGCAGAGCAACGTAGATATTAATAACCAAATGGTGGTGTTTAATATTCGTGACCTTGAAGATGAACTTAGGCCGGTAGCAATGTATATTGTGCTTTCACACATTTGGAATATCGTAAGGGCGCAACAAAAGAAGCGTCTC
>CAZORJ010000076.1:0-3018 GCA_964582425.1 uncultured Candidatus Saccharibacteria bacterium | reverse complement strand
ACCATCGTGGCCTTATCGGCAATAAAATATTGCAAACATGCATAAATTACCGCGGCCACGACAGTATAGATTACAATACTCCAATCACCATAATAATAGGCGAATGCAGCGCCGATTGCGCCAATCAAGATGACAAAGCCCATCATGATGAGCACAGTTCGTCTCTTGTTTTGCGCAATCTGCTTATACATTTTAATTAGAACTTAACTTCTGGAGCTTTTTCGATTTTAGCTTGTTCGGCTTCAGCAACTTCAAAGTAATCACGCTTCTTGAAGTGACCAACCAAGCTGTTTACGATGTTTGCTGGGAAAGTCTTAATCTTAGTATTGAGTTCCTTTGCACCGGAATTGTAGAAACGGCGAGCAGCCTGAATCTTATCTTCAACATCTTGAAGTTGAGTTTGAAGAGTTTGAAAGTTAGTGTTTGCCTTGAGTTCTGGATAAGCTTCAGCAATCGCAAAGATACGGCCAAGTGCGCCTTGCATTTGGTTCTCAGCTTCAGCTGCTTGCTTAACGGTCTTTGCGCCCATCACAGCAGTGCGAGCCTCAGTGACCATCTTGAAGGTTTCATTCTCGTGCTTTGCATAGCCTTTAACGGTTTCTACAACATTTGGGATCAGATCAGCACGATACTTGAGCTGAACCGTAATGTCTGACCAAGCTTCGTTCACACGCTCATTTAACCCGACTAAACTGTTGTAAATCCCCGCTATCGCTCCACCGATCACGAGTAGCACAACGACAACGATAATTATTATTGTTAATGGTTCCATACCACTCCTTATATTAAATATATATAATCATTATAGCATAAATACGCAGCATAAAACACGTAAACAAAAAATGGTGCGAATGAAGAGACTCTAACTCTCGACCTCTTCCTTGGCAAGGAAGCGCTCTAAACAACTGAGCTACATTCGCACGTCGTGAGATTATTATACCACACAAATCATATTATTTGCAACATTTTGCTCTTTTCAAATTTGAAAAATGTGCTACAATATAAACATAACAACTATAAAAACAAACAAATAAAATGGAAATAATCTTTCAAATCATCTTACTTCTGGTCGGGTTTGTGATCCTAATTAAGGGTGCAGACTACATGATCGATGGCGCTTCAAGCACCGCCTCACACTTCAAAGTGTCAAAACTATTAATCGGTCTTACCATTATTGCCTTCGGTACCGGTGCACCAGAGTTAGCTGTTTCTATTTCCTCTATCATTAATGGTTCTACCGATATGTTACTTGGTAACGTCATTGGTAGTAATATTCTGAATATTCTCCTTCTTATTGGTATTGGCGCAGTTATTCGGCCAATTCGCATCAAGAAAGATTCCATCGCAAAAGAACTTCCATTACTTATCTTAACCACCGTTGCACTCATTGCCCTCTTCCTTGATAAGGCTTTGAATGGTGCCGACATCAACACAATTTCCCGTTCGGATGGTATTATTTGTTTGCTTTGTTTTGCTATCTTTATCTTTTATATCATCCGTATGGCACAAAAGAATCGCAAAGCCGCCAAAGAAGTTGAAAAACCAAAATTCAAACTTAGCACATCAATTATCTTTATTGTCCTTGGCATGGTCGGTGTAGTTGGTGGTGCTGAGCTCGTCGTAACCTCTGCCTCAACCATTGCTTCCGCTATCGGTGTTTCCGATCGTATGATTGCGCTTACTATTGTTGCCTTTGGTACATCACTACCAGAACTTATTACAACTATCAAAGCCGCTAAACGTGGTGAAACCGAACTTCTAGTCGGCAACATCATCGGCAGCAACATTTTCAATATTTGTATCGTACTTGGTTTACCAGTTGCTTTGTTCGGTACTATTACGCCAGAAAGCTTCCAAATTGTTGATGTGATTATGTTAGTTGGTTCTGCCGTCATTCTCTATATCACTGCCAAAACCGGCAGTCGAATCACTCGTGCCGAAGGCGCACTGATGCTTCTAGCTTTCGTTGCCTACTATAGCTTCATTATTTATGGTGCGATTGCCGGAGGCGCAATTTGAATTGGCTAGTTCTGGTTGCTATTGCCGTAGTCGCTGATGCAATCAGAATTTTTGCCGATAATTACATCACGGATTATTATTTTAAAGGCCGTGACTCAGTTTCACAAAAGTATTTCTATGGCTGGTTCTTTATTCTTCTTGCCATTATCATGTTCTTTATTTTTCCAGTGGACTTCGACGCCAACCCACTTTATCTTATGGGTTTTCTTTTTGCTGCTGGTTGCCTTAATTCCCTCGCTGGTATACCATATTACCGCGCTATTGAGATGGACGATTCCACAAATGTATCAATTTTTGTGCAACTTGCGCCAATCGTCTATTTGATTTTTGGCTGGCTCGTATTAAATGAGAAATTCTCACCACACCAATTACTTGCCTTCGCCATCATCCTAGCTGGTCCATTTTTAGTGATTGCCTCAACTCGCAAAAAAAGCCGCAAGATTAAAATCAAAGCCGCTATTCAAGCCGGTTTATACGTGATTATTTCAGTAGTCGCCAATTTAATCTTTGTTAAATCCAGCGAGCTTACTGAAATGTCTTTCATACACGACATGATTTTTATTTTCCTCGGTAAAGGTGTTGGTAATCTTATCATTGTTGCCTTCAAGCCAAAATGGATTATTAGATTTAGAAATGTCGCTAAAAGCTCTAAGAAAAAGATGCTTCGTCCGCTAATCATCAATGCGTTTGTTGGTATTACCAAAGACTTTACCTACCGCGCTGCACTTACTCTCGCACCAGCCGTAGCGCTTGCTTCCGTAGCCACTGATTCCGCCACACCAATCGTGATTTTCTTCCTCGGAATTTTACTGACTCTAATCTGGCCGAAGTTTGGACGCGAAAAGCTCGATCGCAAAACTGTACTAGTCCATTTTATTGCCACGGCACTAGTAGTAACCGGCATTATAATTCTGCAAAACTAGATTCTATGCTATAATAAACCAAGGTGGCGCTTTGGCGGAGTGGTTACGCAGCGGTCTGCAAAACCGCGTACACCGG
>CAZORJ010000075.1:0-3184 GCA_964582425.1 uncultured Candidatus Saccharibacteria bacterium | reverse complement strand
GGTGGCGGTCATCCGTTTGCAGCTGGATTCAGAACCTATGACACTAATTACGAAGAAGTGGTTGCCGACCTCGTCAACATCGTGCCTCAACTCCTGCGGGAGTCCGAGAATGCGTAAGCTAGAGCTATATAAAAGTCATGATTTTTCGGTGACCAATAAACCGAAGATTACAGTGGTGATGATTCATGGTATTGCTTCTGATTCTTCGACCTATGATAATGCACTGAATTATCTAGAAAAAGAAAAGAAGCTGAATGCAAGGTTTTTAGCTTACGATTTACTGGGCTCTGGTAAGTCAGATAGATCTGATAGCCTAGAATATGATTATGACGACCAACTAACGGCATTAAAAAACTCGCTGAATCAGGCCAGAATTAAAACCCCGTTAATACTAGTTGGCCATTCAATGGGTACTTTTATCGTCACAAGATACGCCTTTAGAAACCCGGGGGAAGTATCTAAATTAGTTTTAATATCGCCACCGGTTTATACGGAAGATGACTTAAAGAACCCAGCCTTCACGGCGGCGATTAAAGTGTTTGAAGATGCCGTCAGTGTGAGGGATCACAATATCGTGAAGGAAAAATCCTTCAAAAATTCCATGCAGAATATTGTAATGGATAAAGATAATTATGGCGTTCTTCTAAAGACCAATATCCCAACCGATATGATTTTTGGCGAACTAGATAAGTTTATTGCGACTTATAATCTACCGAAGGTCACTAAAGCTAACCGTTGTCTTCACTTAGTGCGTACGCCGAGTCATCATGGCGTCTCTAAAGATAAATATTATAAACTTGGTATAATACTAGAAAAGGCAATCAATGAAACTATATAATACACTAACCAGACAATTAGACGAATTTAAACCGATTAACGATGTAGTCAGGATTTATACTTGTGGCCCAACTGTTTATAATTACCAGCACATCGGGAATTACGCTTCATATATTTATTGGGATTTGTTGGTCCGCACTTTGAAGGCCAATGGATATAGCGTCAAAAGAGTGCTAAACCTAACTGACGTGGGACATCTTACTTCCGATGGCGATGAGGGTGAGGACAAACTTGAAAAAGGTGCCGCCCGCGAAGGAAAGAGCGTTTATGAAATCGCCGATATGTATTCCGAAGATTTCTTAAATAATTACCGCAGTCTTCACTTAACCGAACCAGATGTGATTGCAAAAGCTACCGATTACATCGACGCCGATATGCGTGCGGTTGATGAAATGACTAAAAATGGGTTTACTTACGAGACTGAAGATGGTGTTTACTTTGATACCAGCAAGTTTGATGGTTACGCGGATTTTGCAAAACTCGATTTAGAGGGTCTGAAGGCGGGGGCAAGAGTTGGGTTTAATGATGAAAAACGTAATGTTTCTGATTTTGCAGTTTGGAAGTTTATTAAACCGGGTGAAAAGCACGCCATGCGTTGGGATTACCTTGGCCGTCCTGGCTATCCAGGCTGGCATCTCGAGTGTTCAACGATCATTCACGAAGAACTTGGTGAGCCGATTGATATTCATACCGGCGGTATTGACCACATTCCGATTCACCACACCAATGAAATCGCGCAGTCGTTCGCACTGTCTGGCAAGCCACTCGCAAACTATTGGCTACATGCCAATTTCATCACAATTGATGGCGAAAAAATCTCGAAATCGCTTGGCAATGTCTACTTGCTTTCTGACTTAAAAGAGCGTCGCTTTGAACCGCTTGATTATAAAATGTGGGTCTTACAGGGTCATTATCAAGGCACGCGTAATTTTACCTTTGAAAGCCTAGAAGCCGCTAAATCTAGAAGGCTCAACTGGCGCAATCGCATCGCACTCTGCTACCAACAGGAAATCAAAAGTGACGACGAAATCTTTGAAAAAGTACTTGGGGCGCTTAATGAGAACTTGAATTCGGCCGAGGCCTTTGCAATGATTGACGGTGCCATGATTTCGCTAGAAGATTGGCAGAGGATTGATGAGTTATTTGGATTAAATCTGATTGCTGACACACCGGATATTACTGACGAGATTAGGGAAATGATTACTAAGCGAGAAGACGCCCGCGCTGAAAAGAACTGGACTGAATCCGATCGTCTCCGCGACGAGCTCGCAACAAAAAACATTGCCGTGAAGGATACTTCAGACGGCAGTGTTTGGGAATACCTAGCTTAAACTATTTTTCTTTTAAGAACTCGCGCACTTCGCGATAATAATAGGCTGTCCCAATGATGAATGACAGAATGAATATCGCAAGAGCTGAATAGAAGGCGATAAACGTCACGTCTCCTGGTTTAATAAAGAGTGTGATAGTGAATCCGATTAGTGCCAAGAACGACATAATTGGAATGAAATAGGCTAGAAAGAAAGCCGTACGTCCATATAAAGTTTTATGAAAATTATAAAAGGCTTTTTTCATGCCCTTGATATCAAGACTATATATACTACTCATGTTTAAATTATAGCACACTATTTATGATAGTAGCGCTTCAAGAACTCAGCCTTGTATTCAGCGAAGGTATCGTTTAGTAAACTCTCGCGGATTTTATCAACGACAGTCACGACAAAATGTTCATTGTGAATTGAGGCAAGAACCTTAGCGGTGATTTCGTCAGTTTTAAATAAGTGATGAAGGTAGGCAAGAGTATAGTTTTTGCAGCACTCACAGTCGCAGTCCATCATAATTGGCGTAAAATCATCCTTATACTTAGCATTTTTGATATTAATGCGACCATCCAAAGTATAAAGTGAGCCATTTCTCGCCATACGAGTTGGTCCGACGCAGTCAAAAGTATCACAGCCGTTCTCGGCGCCATCAAATAAGTCAATTGGTTCTTGGCCCATACCGAGTAAGTGGCGTGGTTTGTTTTCCGGAAGAATTGGGCAAACTGTTTGGAGCATTTCGGCCATGCCGTCGGCCGTAAAGACGCCGCCAATACCAAAGCCATCTACATCGAGCGCACCTTCGAATTTAGCTGACTCAGCACGGAGGTCATTAAAGGTACCGCCCTGAACCACAGCGTATAAATACTGTTCTGGCTTACCGGCTTTTAAATATTCTTTTTCTAGTTTCTCATGTTCTTTGATGCAGCGTTTCAGCCAGGCATGGGTACGCTCCATCGCCTCCTTCATATCCTTTTTGTCTTCTGATTTAGCGAGGTGATCAAAAGCCATATGAATATCAGCACCAA
>CAZORJ010000074.1:1807-3234 GCA_964582425.1 uncultured Candidatus Saccharibacteria bacterium | reverse complement strand
GTAGCTTGGTTAGATTTTCGGAGATCCATTGCGCACCCGCTTCGGAAAGTGCTTTATAAATCGCACCCTTATTCATCGGAAGATTCTTAAGCGTCGTTTGGTAATAAAGCGGGCCTGCATCCATCGCTTTTACGAGCTTCATCACCGACACCGAAAACTCCGTGTCACCATTTAAAATCGCGCTTTCAATTGGTGATGCACCTCTGTAAAGCGGTAAGAGGGAAGGATGAATATTTAAAATCCCCTCCGGTTCAAACAAATCCAGCACATCCGACTTAATCATCACACCAAATGATGCAAGTATCCCGTGCGCCTCTGGGTGTGAAATCTTTAATTTTTTCACTGCCTCTAAATCACCACGCATTTTTGCGTGATAAATTACGTCAAAATGTTTTTCTAGTACCTTAAGGGCGTATTCAGCAAGTGGCCCATTTCCAAAAAAGATGATTTTTTCCATAAAAACCTCACTAATCGTCAGGGAAGAGTTCTTTGTTGTCCTTTATATCTTTATCGTAATCAACTGGCTCAAGATCACCCTTATCGTTCATCCGATAAAACGCGTCTTTTTCACCTTTAATATGATCAATAAATAGAATTCCGTTTAAGTGGTCAATCTCGTGAAGCAGGGTCCTCGCGAGATCGTCCGTGGCTCTAATACGCACCTCGGTGCCGTCCTCAAGTTTAGCCTTTACGCGGACCTTGGTCTCTCTTGGCACCATTCCATAAATCGCTGGCACCGAAAGACACCCTTCGTAGTCTTTAACCACCTTACCCTCGGCCTTAATCACCTCTGGGTTGATTAGTGCCGTGAAAGTCGCCTTATTCTTGTCTTCCATGTCGTCACGGACGATAATAATGCGCTTATTAATACCCATCTGAGGCGCCGCCATCGCCGCTGAAAGCTCGTAAGGGTGCTCTTTTCCCAGTCAAGAGAAAGCTTCCGCATACCATCAATGATATCCAGGATTTCTGGCGTAATCTTGCCAACTTTCTCCGATTTCTCCCTTAAACGCGGATCCGGCGTTGTAATAATTTCCATATCACATATTATATCACAAATTACTCTAGTAGGCTAAGTGCTTTTGGGACCATAAGCTTGGCCGAACGGCCTTGAGTGTGTCCCGAAAGTACTTAGCTACTAGAGCAAAGATGGGGGATCTAATGTGACACGGAAATTCTTATCAATGCCGCTAGTCACATCAATTAAGGCCTTCCGTGAACTAGAACGAACCACAAGTTGCCACGTATAACCTCGGTTGGTTCGCTCGTGGAACGCCGGCATCGGTGGGGAAACCAGTAAACTTTTGTCGGAGGAAAGCTCCGCATAAAGATTTCGGACCTTTTTTAGCACTAAAGCCTCAGTTTTTAGCGTAATATCCAGCCGCATCACGTGTTTAAACGGCGGGAAATGTGAGTTGTAGCGCTTA
>CAZORJ010000074.1:282-1738 GCA_964582425.1 uncultured Candidatus Saccharibacteria bacterium | reverse complement strand
CACGGCATAATCTAGTACCGGATGCTCTGGTCTAAAGGTCTGGATAATTACCTCAGCCTTATCGATGTGTCCGCGCCCTACTCGCCCAATCACCTGGGTTAAAAGCTGAAAAACTCTTTCTTCCGCTGCAAAATCCGGTAAGGAGAGCCCCGCATCTGCCTGTACCACCCCTACAGTGGCCAGTTTCGGGAGATCCAGGCCTTTCGCAAGCGTCTGCGTGCCAACCAGGATGTCAACGCTGCCGTCTTTCACCTCTGAATAAACCGCCTCTAGCCCCTCACCCTTCTTATTATCGGCATCAAACCGGCGGATTTTGGCCTTCGGAAACAGGCGAACTAGCTCCGATTCGAGTAATTTGGTCCCAAATCCCTTATGGATCAGCCCCGGTGATTTACATTTCGGGCAGCAAACCGGCACATTCTCGTGAAAACCGCAGGTATGGCACACCAACTCGTATTTATCAGCGTGCAATGTCAGTGGTAAATAACAGTTCGGACAGAGTAGCTCCTCGCCACAATTATCACAAATCGTGAGTGTGGAAGATCCGCGTCGGTTGTGAAAAATTAGCGTCTGTCGCTTGTTCTCAAGATTATCTGCGATTGAAGCTAGTAATTCGTTCGAAAAATAGCGATTTTTTGAAAAATTATCCCGGTTTTTGAAGTCAATCACCTTGATATCCGGCTTTCTAGCCGAAGTTTTTGCCTTTTCAGAGAGCGTCACCAGGGAATCTTTCTTTTCTGCAAGATAATAATCAGAGACAGTTGGCGTCGCGGACCCTAGTATTAAATCGCAGCCCAAGGTTTTTGCCATAAAACTCGCCGCCCGGATTGCCGAATACCTCGGTGGATTCTCTTGGTAATACGTCGTTTCGTGCTCTTCATCGATGATAATGAGTCCTAAATCAGATAGCGGAGCAAATAGTGCGCTCCTCGGCCCCACCACGATGCGAGGCATCTCGGAATAGAGAAGAAAGTCAAAGATCCTTTGTCGCTCCACCTCTGTTTGTTTGGAGTGAATCATCGTAATGGTATCACCAAACACTTCCTGAAAAATCCGAACAAGTTGCCCCGTTAGAGCGATTTCCGGCACTAAAAGTACTACGGACTTTTGCCGTTTTAACGCATTTAGAGCCATTTCTAGGTATATATTAGTCTTACCACTACCAGTAACGCCAAAAAGCAGTTTCGTGGCTTCTGGAGCCTTTTTAAGGGCTTCTAGGGCCATTTTTTGGGCGTGGTTAAGCTCAATAAACGGCAATTTAGCGAGCTGTTCGGTTTTTCCGGATAAAGCTTTATTATGTTCGGTTTGTTCGGTTTTAGTACCTTGCTGTTCGGTTTTAGCCACCATCACCCCTGTTTTTCGACGCTTTTTTAGCACACCAATTGGCATCATCATACCCATCGTAACAGATAAAGGCGCCTGATAATACTTCGCCAGCCACTCCGCGGTCTTAATT
>CAZORJ010000074.1:0-259 GCA_964582425.1 uncultured Candidatus Saccharibacteria bacterium | reverse complement strand
GTATACAAAATTCTAGAAATTGGTTTAGTTTGAAAACTCGGTTGAGCAACTTTTTTTACAACAATTCCGGGTGCTTTGATGCGGCCAATCGGCACTTCCACGATCGTGCCAGGGGACAGGGAACCATCAAAAGAGTAAGTTAGGGCCGTTTCGAGCCTCCCCACCCCTCTTCCGGGTATCACCTCATAGTACATACCTCTATTTTATAACAGAAAAATCTTCAATAATTGTTGTAATTTTTACAGAGCCTGTGCTATAA
>CAZORJ010000073.1:0-3241 GCA_964582425.1 uncultured Candidatus Saccharibacteria bacterium | reverse complement strand
CCTTTAGTAGCTGGTCTACAAAAGCTGGTAAAATTGGTGTGATCGCACAAAAATCAAATTATACTCCTGGTACTTCAGATGGTCAGATTACAGCGTATGCAACATTCACCGGGACGTATATGCAAAATCTGGCTGCAAGTCAGTGCACCACTACTCCAAAGAGAGTTTACGATAGTCGCGACATGCAATCTTACTATGTTAAGAGATTAAGTGACGGAAAATGTTGGATGATGGATAATTTGAATCTTGGCGCGGTATCTTTTTACGTAAACCTTACGAGTAGTAATTCGAATCTCGCTTCGACCATTTCTTATAGTACATTTAACGGTTGGAAGAAGACTGTGGCAGAGGCGTATTATGATCAGGGTCAGTTCTTGGAATCAACCGGTACTGATCCGACGTCTAATACTAAATACGGAACACTCTATAATTACTATGCGATTACTGGTGGCACAATATCCGGCAGCTCTAACAATACGGATGCAACTTATGATATTTGCCCAGCGGGTTGGAGATTGCCGACTGGCTCATCTTCTGGTGAACTTGCGACCCTATATTCTTATTACAATACATATAATTTGTTGCGCGGTCCGTATTCTAGCGGTGGCGCAGCGTTTAATTTGCCAGGTTATTTTGGTGGTAATAGTTTAAATATTACCAATAAAGGATATAGTGGTAGCTTTTGGTCTTCGACGACATTTAATTCAACCTATCGTAGTACGCTTTACGTTGATTCTTCACCTAAGGTTCAGGAAGCTACGGGTAGTATTCGTAACGCTGGTCATTCGGCGAGATGCGTACTTGATCCAAAGAGTGTTTTGACGGTGAGCTATGGTGCCGGTGTTTCTTCTGTGACGGTTAACGGCACAGCGGTGGCAAATGGCAGTACAATTCCTTTGACTCAGGGTGTTTCGGTACCAATCGTGATGTATATTAAGCCAGGGTATTCATTTAGTGGGTGGTCTGCTACTTCCGGTACGGTTGGTGCAAGTGCACAAACCTCGACTTATACTATTGGCACCTCTAATGCAACCTTGACTGCGAGTGCTACATTTACCGGTACACGTATTCAGAATTTGTCTGCTAGCTCTTGTACATCTACGCCGCTAACAGTGTATGATAGTCGTGATGATCAGGCATATGTGGTGCAACGTCTCGCGGATGGTAGATGTTGGATGGTGGATTCGTTAAAGCTTGGTAATTCAACTATTTCGGTAAATCTAACGAGTTCGAATTCAAACCTCTCTACTACGGTTACAGCGGCAACCTTTAATAGCTGGAGAAATAGGCAAGGTTCCAATACGACTGGTGGGTTCTGGCCAAGTACTGCCGGAACGGATTCTACTTCAGGTAGAGAATATGGCGCGAACTATAATTATTATGCAGTTTCTGGTGGTACGATTACTGGTGACACGAATAGCAGTAGTGCTTCTTATGATATTTGTCCAGCGGGTTGGAGATTGCCAACTGGTACTTCAAATACAGGTGATTTTGCGAAGCTTTATGCGGTTTATAATTCTCAAGAGGCAATGAGAAATCCGACCACTTCTGGTGGTGCTGCGTTTAGTTATACTAGTTCGACCGCGAGTTATGCTGCTTATTGGTCATCAACCTATCATTCGTCGACAGCAATGAAAGATCTTTATATCTCCAGCGGATATGTGTATCCGGACTTTAATGCATCGCGTGAATTTACCTATCCGGTACGATGTATATTAAAGAGTGATATTTATAGCATTTCTAACTTAACTTATCTCCAAGACTTTAATACTTTGTCTGATGCAAATAAGGCTAATGTAATTAATAATATGTATTACAACAAGATTTACCGTTTGATTGATAATCGTGATAGCCAGACATACCAAATCGCCAAGTTTAAAGATGGTTACGTGTGGATGGCGCAGAATATGGTGCTCGGTAACTCTAATATTTCAACAAATCTTACCAGCTCAAATACCAATATTGCTTCAACTATTACATCAACCACGTTTAATAACTGGAGAACCAGTAATATGGCGGCTACATACACGACTGGGCAGATGGTCACACTTGGTGGTACCGATGCAACCACAAACACTCCGCTTGGTGTGCTCTATAATTACTGTGCAGCGTCTGGTGGAACAGTGTGCTCATCATCTTATTCCAGCAATGCAACATATGATCTTTGTCCGGCGGGCTGGCGTCTCCCAACTACGGCTGATAATCCACCGAATGAGGTGTTTAGCCTCAGTGCAGCATTTGGTCATTCTTATGCTACGATTATGAAGCCTGTACCTGAGGGTGGTGGTGCATTTGTCCTGGCTGGCTATACGACGGGCGGCACTTTGATCCAGTATTCTGGACAACGCGGTGATTATTGGACATCGAGTCTACCAACTGGTTCAACGATTTCAATGTACGTAATAGATTTTGACACATCATCATTTGCTAATGCTATTCACAATCGTCAGAATGGCGATTCGATTAGGTGCCATACGAAGTACAAAGGAAGTACTTAGATTGACTAGTAAGTAAAAATATTATATAATGTATGTATTATACTCTGACTAAAGGAGGTGCACATTAAAATGGGGAAAAAGTACTGTTTAACGGAAGAGACTCGTACTAACGAGACTGACCATGTTTTACGCCGGATTCGAGCATTGATTGATATCCCTCGGTATGGCGTGAGAGCTGGCGAACTCGGCGGATGGGTCGAAAGTGAGGACAATTTATCGCAACGTGGGGACAGTTTTGTCCGTGGTGAAGCTGAAGTCTACGGTGGCGCCTTTGTTTATGAGGACGCAATCGTGGAAGATGATGCTAGAGTATTTGGTAAAGCCAAGGTTTCTGGTACCGCACGCGTTTATGACAATGCGGTGGTTCGGGACAATGCCTGGATTTCTGGCAATGCCACGGTTAAAAACACTGCTACGGTCTTTGACGACGCTTGGGTTTCGGGCGATGCTAAGATTGCTGGTCAGGCTAGAGTCTATGGTAATGCCAGAATCAGCGACGAAGCTAGGGTGTTTGTCGATGCCAAAGTCTGCGGTAATGCCATAGTTCAGGACGAAGCCTGGATCTTTGATGGGGCTGAAATCTCTGGCAACACCAGAATTCGCCAGAATGCGAGAGTTTATAAGAATGCCAAAGTGTATGGCGAAGTGATTGTATTTGGTGATACTCATGTTACCGCTTAAACAGGAAAAAGCCCGCGAGATGCGGGCTTTTTCATGTCTTGGGATTGCGATGGGGGATTAGT
>CAZORJ010000072.1:0-3362 GCA_964582425.1 uncultured Candidatus Saccharibacteria bacterium | reverse complement strand
GTCACTGATAATGACGAGGTCTGTGGTTCAAGTCCACATATCCCCACCATTTTTTATCCCCACCATTTTTTATGCTATAATGTGGTTATGAATGAAAACTCTGGTGAAAAGATAGGTAGCGGTGAGACTAGTGACGAAGCGACTGGCTGGGAGGGCGTAGCCGAGCTCGCTGGGAAGATGAATGAACAACAAAGAGAGGCTAGCACGGACGACACGGTTGAACATTATACCGAAGAGATGCGGAAGTATAACAATCGCTATAATGAACTCAATGATGCTATTCCCAACAGTAGTAATGCAGATAGAAAGAGACTAGAGGCTGAGCAAGACGAAGCTTACCAAAAAGCCCAGGAAGCAAAGGAACAATTAGATCGTTTAAAGGGCGCGTCAAGGCCAGATGGACCGTCAGAAAAGGCCCCGGAACAACCAAGCGCTAAAAAGGTGGTAACTGGGGCTGATTTGATGAAGACTTTCCTTGAAAACCGTAGGGATTTTGAAAGTTATGCCAGTGAAATGGCTGGAAAGTCGTTGGAAGAGATTGCGCCGCATTTTAATGACGACAACGCTTTTCTAGAACAAGCCATTATGAATCTCTCTGGCGGCGAGGAAAATACCCGCACGCCGGCAGAGATTAGTTCAGATGAGATTGTGCAGTATTATACAGATGATATCAAAAAATATAACCAACGCTTCAATGAACTAAATGGCTTAATCGCTCAGAAGCAAGAGCAAATTGGATTGTTTGGTAGGCTATTTGGTGTAGGTAAGGCCGCAAAAGAAAAGAAGGCTCTAGAATCAGAGCAAAATGATATGTATAATAGCGCGCAAGCGGCAAGAGGCCGCCTAGATCGCCTCAATAAGATGCTGAGTAATAAAAATTAAGTAAAAGTGCCCATACTCGTGTTATAATCAAGCTTATGGAATATCAATTTAGCTTTGGTTGGATGATTGGGGGAGTTGTGATTGCGTTGATTGGGGCGCTTGTAATCGTTTTTTACCGCCAAATTTCTGACACAATAGCTAACGGTGTGGCTTCTTATGAAAAAATGAAACTTTACGGTGTAATTACGGTGATTGTGGGGCTTTTAACGGCCTCAAACTTACTTAGTTTTATCTTGGAATTTGTTTTTAGATTCTTACTCGGCAAAAATTAATTGGCGAGTCCACTCATACATCGCGATGGCGGCGGCGGCACCGACGTTAACTGATCTAGTGGAACCGAAACTTTCAATAAAACGAACATCATGAGCTTTTTCGAGGAGTTCAGGGGTGATGCCGTTATTTTCAGAGCCAAAGATTAGAGTGGTATCCTTTATAAAGGTTTTTTCGTGAAGCTCTTTTGCGCGCGGGGTGTTATTTTCAATGGCGACTAATTCCCTGTTGGTTTGGGTTTTTAAGAAATCTTCAATAGTGGCGTGATGAACAATTTCTAAATACTTGTCAGTGCACATGGCGCCGCGACGATTATATTTTTTCTTGCCAATAATATGAACTTTGCTCACATTAAAAGAGTTGGCAGTGCGGATAATGGAACCGATATTAAAATCATGTTCGACGTTTTCAATAGCGATTTCGAGACCAGTACGTTTTTTGGACAAGGCATCAAAAACTTGTTCGTTCTCCAAACCTTTGTACTCGTCAATTAAATTTCTGGTATCTTCCATCCCCTAATTATACCACCGTGCTATAATTAAGAGAAAGGAGGTAAGATGAAATTTGATGATTATCAGGAGTCGGCGGCGAAGTACGACTTTTTTGAGGCCACTGAGGATGCTAATGAGGTGGGTTTTCTAGAGAAAGTACTGGGGCTGGTTGGTGAAGCCGGTGAGACCGCCGATAAGATTAAAAAACTGATTCGTGATAAGGGCGGAGTGGTGAATGACGAGGATCGGGCTGCCGTCACGAAGGAACTCGGAGATACACTCTGGTATCTCGCTGGAATTGCCAGGTATTTAAATGTACCTTTATCAGAGGTGGCACAGGGTAATTTGAATAAGCTCGAGAGCCGTTTAAACCGCAACAAGCTCCACGGTGAGGGAGACGAGCGGTGAAAATCTTGCAGTTAAACGTCTGGACCGGGCGAATTAAAGGGGCTTTAATTGAGTTTATTAAGAACAATGATTTTGACGTAATTTGTATGCAAGAAGCGGTGTGGGCCGGCGACAATGAGAGGCTACAGAACTTTTTTGCGACGGTGGATCAGATTAAAGAGGCGAGCGGACTAGAATATGAGATGAGAAGCTCAAACTGGCGAATGAAGATTTTTTCGGATGGCGATGTAATGGAACAAGGCAATGTGATTCTCAGCCGTTTTAAGATAGAAAACGAGCAAAATGAACTAGTCCATGGAGAATATGGACTAGCAAATTCGATTGAAGATTTTTATGAGCACGCCTATACCTTACAGATTGCGAAGCTCCAAAACGGAGTCACAATCGTAAACCATCACGGTTACTGGCAGCCAAATCCGATTGGAAATGATACGACTATAGAGGTTATGAAAAAGGTAGTTGGTTTAGTCCGTGAATTAAAAGGCCCAATTGTGATGTGTGGGGATTTAAATATTATTCATGATTCCCCAGCGATGAGGGAGCTCGATTTTCTCAGGGATCTGACGGCTGAAGATGGCATAAAAAACACCCTTTCGGGGCTAAAATTTGTAGGTGAGGTGGCCTGCGACCATATTCTTATTAACGACGCCGTGGAAGTAGCTAGTTTTAAGGTGTTAGATGACCTGGTTTCTGATCATAAAGCACTACTGCTTGATACAAAAAACTTCTGAAATAGAAAGGCCCGAGCTTTTGGCTCGGGCCGTGTGCGATGGGAAGGGGGCTAGTTAGGAGGTTAAGAAGGGGTCAAATGAAATAAGTGATGGTTCCCTTACGGGTCTTCATGTCGTAGAAAGCATCGAAGCTCGCTCTAACGAGTTCTTTCCAGCTTTTGCAGATGGTCTTCTTCTCTTTTTCGTCCCAATTGGTGGACCACTTGGATTCGCCAAGGGCGACTTTGCAGTATCCACTAAGGTTAAAACAGTGGTCATTGCCGCTCTCGTGCTGGATAGTCGTAAGGATGATATCCTTCATTTCGAGAGGAATGTAGGCGGCGCCGGGTTCACCGCGAGGTGCGGTGTAGCCTTCGGCTACGACGAACGAACCACCGATTGAGGTGGTAACGTCATAGGCATACTTGAACATGTCAAGCAAGCGATCGAGGCTGGGGCCTCCTTCAATGTAGAACTGCCTCATGTTGGAACTGTTGTTGGTGCTCATACGATACACCCTCCTGTTAATATATTTCCACTTACATACGTAAGATGGATGCGAGTTAGGTCTCCCATTAGTGACTAACTTATTTACATTATA
>CAZORJ010000071.1:0-3398 GCA_964582425.1 uncultured Candidatus Saccharibacteria bacterium | reverse complement strand
TGGAAATGTGGATATTATTGATATAAAACAGGGAATTTTGACTTGCGAATAAGTTTGTGAAAAATGTAGAAAAAGTTTGTGAATAAAGCCAGTTTTCTACACATTTTTTAAATGAACGATTTTTTACACAAAGTTTTACAACTTTTATACGCAGGGTTTTTTGCAGGTTTTTACACATCTTTTCCACTTTTTTAACCATAGATCCTTTCTCTGATAGCTTCTACCTGATCACGTAAATTGAAATCTAATTTAATATCTTCCTCTATTTTTTCAACCCCATGCATTACGGTAGTATGATCTTTTACGCCTACTTCGCTGGCGATTTTTGGGAAACTAAGAGAGAGTTCTTTTCTCATAATAAACATGGCAACTTGGCGAGCAGTTTTGATATTGCTGACACGAGTCTTACTACACATCTCTTTAACGGTAATATTGTACTGTTTAGCAACTTTTTCGAGGATTTGTTTAGCTGGAACTTGGCGGATTTTATTTCTGTTTTCGATAGTGATAGATCCACTCTTGATGATCTCTAGTGGTGTAACATGACGAACGTCGGCCATAAATAAGACTTCGGAAAGCTTTCCTTCGAGATCACGAATATTAGTATTTACGTTCTCAGCAATATATTCAATAGCTTCTTCTTCAATTTCGGCGCCACTAAGTTCGGCTTTAACTCTTAAAATAGCGCATTTTTCTTCAAACTTTGGTAATTGAATATCAAAGGCACCGGCCCAAGTGAGGCGGCTAGCGAGCCTTTCATCGACGGTTTTAATCTGGCTAGGTAGACGATCCGAAGTGACAATGATTTGTTTTTTTGCCATGTGAAGATCATTAAAGATATTAAAGAATTCTTCCTGGCTTTTGTCTTTATTAACGATTTGTTGAAAATCATCAATGATAAGACAATCTAATTTCTTGTACTTATCGTAGAACTCTTTACCTTTACCGTTTTTGATGCAATCAACGAATTCAGAGAAGAAGTGATTGATTGGTGTATATAAGACTTTATAATCTGGATGACGCTGTAAAATACCATTACCAATAGCTTGGACTAGATGGGTTTTACCTAGACCAGATCCACCATAGAGAAAGAAGGGATTAATATTACCTTTACCAGGGTTATCAATAATACTCTTGGCGGCAGCAACTGCAACTTCATTGTGGCCATAGACAACGAAATTATCAAGAGTAAACTCATTGTTTAAACCGTTATTGTTGGTATCAAATTTACTTTTGGTGGCACGAATAGTTGCTTTAATAGGTGTTATATCGGCAATGATTTCACGATTTCTAATCTTTGGTTTCTTGCTGGAATTAGTTTCAAAGGTAATAAAATCAGCTTTTATCCCATTCTTTTCGAGTGAGTTTTTAATAAGATCGCGGTATTTTGATTCGAGTTGTTTAGCGCCGAAGACGTTTTTGACGCCTACTACTACTTTACCGTCTTCGTTAGAAATTAAAGAGGTGTCTTGGAACCAAGTACTAAAAATGCCGGGAGAGACCTTCTGCTGTATTTCAGCTAAGACATTTTCCCAAACGTTGTACATTGAACCTCCTTTTAGAGTATTATAGCATTAAGTAGTGGAGTTTTCCACAGGTTTAAGAGGGAATTTTTATTTTATAATATATATTTTTATTTACAGGGGTGATTATTTCCACAGAAGGACTGCTACACCAATAACGTTGTGGAAAACTTCTTGAAAATTGTGGAAAAATGGAGTATACTATAACAAATATTTGAGAAATAATAAATTTTAAGGAATAATATGCCAAAACGTACATATCAGCCACATAAGCGTCAACGTAAGGTTGAGCATGGCTTTATGAAGAGAAATGCCACGGCTAATGGCCGCAAGGTGCTCGCACGTCGTCGTCTTAAAGGACGTGCACGCTTAACTGCATAATTTAAGCCCCGGAAGGGGCTTATTTAATATATAATATATATATGCTCAATAAGAAGTATCGATTCCATTCACGTGGGGGAGTGAGGTATGTTTATCAAAAGGGAAAGACGGTTCGGACACCGAAGATGTCTCTAGTTTTTGCTGAGAACACTAGAGGTTTCACGAGGGTGGCAGTGGTAGTTTCAAAGAAGGTGATGAAGACAGCAGTGGGGAGAAATCGAATCCGTCGTCGTGTGTATGAAGTACTTCGAAAAAACATTGATCTAATTCCAAAGGGAACGGATTATATATTTGTGGTGTTTTCTAAAGATATTATTAACATACCGTTTAATGAGCTAGAAAAGCTACTCGGGGAGCTAGTCGCCGAGGCTAAGGTGTGTTATAATAAAGATAACTAATGAAGGATGTGAGTGTGAAAAAATATATTATCTGGACTTTGGTGGTCGCATTTATCGTGGGCTCTGTGATTCTTGGTGGTCCATTTAATTTAATCGACTTTATCCTGGTTCGTCCAATTGTTAATATTCTCTTTGTAATTTTTAATCTTGTACACGACTTTGGTCTAGCCATCATTATCTTTACTATTCTAGTTAAAGTTCTGATGTGGCCGCTTACGAAGAAGCAATTGAAACAGACTAAATTAATGAAGAAGATTCAACCGGAGTTAAATCAGATTCGTAAGAACTGTAATGGCAACAAGCAGCTTGAATCGCTTCAGACGATGGATCTCTATAAGAGATACAATGTTAAACCATTTGCATCTCTCGCGACTCTATTTATCCAGTTGCCAATCTTTATTGCGATTTTCTCGGCGATTCGTGTAATTGCAACACCACTGCCTATTGATAATCTTTCAAATCGTGCCTACGATATTGTGGCTTATGAAGGGTCAGAAATCCGCACCTTGATTGATAAACAAAAGGTTTATCTTGATGATCTTCAAAATGAGGAAATCCCAGCTGAGGAAAAGACACCTTACGATTTTCACCCACAGCTATTTGGAGTGATTAATCTTGAGGCGAAGGCAAGTGACGTGCTTAGCCCAGCAACGTTCTCTTGGAGTGCAGTGTTTATGTTGGCGTGTTCAATCCTAGCTGCACTTTCACAATACTTTGCTACTAAGCAGCAAATGCCGAGTGAGAAGGCTACTAAGAGCAAGAAGTTCCGTGAGCTGTTAGCTGATGCTAAGGCAGGTAAGGATATTGATGATAGTGAAGTAAATGGCATGGCGACTGGCCAGATGACTAAGATGATGCCGCTATTCCTATTTATCATCATGATTAATCTTCATGGTGCGTTGGCGTTTTATTACTTCCTTAGCAACATGATTACTATTTTGCAACAAAAAGTCATCCTTAGCAGAATTAAGGACGACATGGACGATGCAACTGATGCATCAATTATGAAAGAGTTCAAGAACCTTCAAGAAGGTAAAGTTATTGAAAATAAAAAGACAGGAACAAAAATAACAAAAATCTCCGCTCGTGATATTAA
>CAZORJ010000070.1:0-3430 GCA_964582425.1 uncultured Candidatus Saccharibacteria bacterium | reverse complement strand
ATTGTTTTTGCCGGTATTTTTCTCTATACCAGCGGGTTAACAAATAACATCAAATTATAAATTTCCACCTCTAATTATATCACAAAAAGCCGAACATTAAAAGAACGAGCACTAAGGATTAGCCCCAGAACCCGCGCTTTTTACTACCTTTAAATTCTTCTAATAATTCTTTTTGCTTGCGACTGAGGTTCTTTGGCGTCTCTACAATCACGGTCACAATATGTGGACCTCTATCACCATCCGAACGATACGGCACACCGTGTCCAGAAAGTTTAAATGGTGTACCAGACTGTGTACCAGCTGGTACTTTCATCGTAATTTTGCCATCTACCGTTTCCACATCAATTTCGCACCCCAAGGCCGCGTCCACCATGTCAATCTTTTGTTCAGACAGAATAATCACACCTTCACGTGTCAAAGTCTTGTGTGGCTTTACTCGGACTCTCACATATAAATCACCACGTTCCGTCGCCCCTTCTGGTGCCGGACCACCCTTACCAGCGAGCCTAATACTCATACCATCGTCAATTCCAGCTGGGATTTTAACCTTTAGGTCCTTACCGTCCGCCTGGATTGTTTTCGTTGTACCAAAAATCGCTTCTTCAAATGTCAGCGTTACGCTCGTTTGGTAATCTGCTCCGCGGCGTGGTCTCCTCGGCCCGCCAAAACCAAATAGGCTCCCTAAAATATCATCAAATCCACCAGCTCCACCAAAATCAAAGTTAAAAGTCTGCCCATTAAAGTTGAAATTACCACCGGCGAACGGATTACCACCTGCCGCTCCACCACCCACACCAGCATGGCCGAATTGATCATAGCGAGCACGTTTTTGCTTGTCAGAAAGCACTTCGTGCGCCTCAGAAATCTCTTTGAACTTTTCTTCAGCCTCTTTATTACCCGGATTCTTATCCGGATGATATTTAATCGCGAGCTTCCGATAAGCCTTCTTAATCTCATCATCAGATGCGTTCTTTGGAACACCTAAAACTTCGTAATAATCACGTTTTGCCATATCAAATATTGTAACAAACTAGCACTCAAATGTAAAGAGTGCTAGTATTAACCAAGTTTAATTAGAATGCGTGTCCGTTTTCCATTTCAACGGAAAGATCTTGATAATTAATCTCACAACCGTCGAAGGTATAACCTTTAGTTTCTGTTGCTGCGCGAATTGCGTCAAGTCCCACGTCAGTATAATCTTTAATCAGAATCGTTACTTTATCACCATCAATCGTATAGCTTACAACATATTTAGTTCTCTTTGAATAATCACTATTAAACTTATCAACTGTAATTGGTAATTTCTTCAAAATTGGGTGTTCTTCCCTTAGTCTTTGGGCCCGCTCATAGATTTCCTTCGCCTTAATTTCGCTCATAATCAAGGAGTCAGTTTGGTTATCATTATAATAAGTACTATCTACATCTATTGGCTCAAGGAAAACGCTTAACTCATTAGTCTTTCTTGCTATTGCAGTAAACTCTACAGTCTTCGTCTCAAAACCCTCCGCGCTTACTTCCACATTATATTTACCAGCTCCGATCCTTATTGTCTCATTTGTGCCGTATTCCTTTTCGCCAATTTTTACCTTTGCAATGGATGGAGTAACTAAGATTTTTACTTCTGCATCATTAAACTTTCCTAAAAATAGCAATACTAAACCTAGCAGTACTACACCAACTACAGCGCCAATCGAGATTAATATTTTTTTATTCTTTGCATTATTATCCATTGTAATTAATCCTTCTGAATACACGATAATATCTCGTCATACCACCAGCATAATCACTAAACCCAAAACCCTGGAAATGTTCACCGGTTCTACCACCATATGAAGCGGACGCTTGTGATCCATTACCAATATAAATAAACGTGTGGTTATTGCCATTTGCATTTGCCGTAATAAATATATCACCCGGCATCAAATTACTCTCGTCATTATTATGCTCAATTTCCTGGTACATATCAGGATGATTTAATATATGCTCCAGCTGTGACGGAGGCCAGAATGTTGGATAGTCCGGATCTGCACCGGAATACCTAATTACCGTACTCACAAACTGGTCACAGCTTGCACCTTGTGGCACACCACTACCTGGCACCTGATAGTTACCAGTTTCTTGCATAGCCGTTACATATTCTGGCTTTGGATTGTGCATATCATGACCAAGACCTTCCCATGAAAGCAGAATTGCCGTTTCCGCAATATTACCACCACCAGTTGGGTTACACTTCGAAGCCATTCCGGCGATTGCTTCATATTTTACATATGCACCAAAGACCGTCGTTGTAGAGCTTGGGTCATAATAACCATCACCAGTAAATCTTCCTGGCCAGTACGGGCTCATCCCAGAGCTAGTTGGGTCGCGTTGCTCATCATAACGGTTCATCACATAAACCGAACCTTCGCCGTTATCAGCTTGTTCTTGCGTAAAGCCCATGTTCAAAGCTTTTTGCTTATATTGTCCAGCCGTACCGTTATACATAAAGAATAGTCTCTTCACGTTATCTGGATCGTTAAGATCGCCTACCATGCTTGCTGCTACACCGGCCGCGATTTTAGTCTGCCTCAAGAATTCTTCTTCCGAAATACTATCCGCTGGCGGGAAACGGTTTCCATTTGTACCACCACCAGTATAAGAATAAAGCTGATAAACACCCTGGCCATTACTCGGATTATAGCGTCTAAGGCCTGTCTCCATACTATGGAGTACTGCCATCACCTGCCATGGGAAACCATATTCTGCTACGCCTTCTTCATAAGCCGCTTGGTTTTCTGCGATGGCCTGAAGTTCACCCTCACTCCAAACCTGCACGCCCGCGTAGTTCACGTTCGACGCACCGGAATCCGAAGTCCCAGCACTACTAGAACTCGGTTCACAAACTGCAAGTTTACCATCCGGGTCATAGAATAGAATATTGTTCTGCGCAAAGAAATCTAGCATCTCATCCGATAAGGCAAAAACTTTAACTGGCGTAAGAGTTACGATTGCTATTATTATCCAGCTGATTAATCTCTTTGCTTTCATACTTCTATTATATCCTATACTTGCGGTTTCGCATTTGGATTAGTTGTTATTAGCCCCTCTTCGGTTTCTGATGCAATTACTTGAATATGAACGTGGTTTTGTCCTGCAAAGAACAAACCCTGCCCCACCGGAAAGTTTGAAAGCCTACGCTTCTCTTCCTCAGTTAACTTAAACACATCCGAAAGTACATCTACGGCTGCTGAAGACTGTTTCAAAAGTAGTTGCATTGATGAGTTCGCCACAATGGCGCGACCCATCTTTGAACCCATAAAGTCTTCCACGTCCTGCGTAATCGTTGTAAGACCTAGGTAATACTTACGAGCGCGCTTCGCGAGTGAGAAGAGGAAGTTAGCTGAATCATCATATTTCATGAGCTGCCAAGCCTCATCCACGATAAGGAGAC
>CAZORJ010000069.1:0-3521 GCA_964582425.1 uncultured Candidatus Saccharibacteria bacterium | reverse complement strand
CCCAGCCGCGATTACCGATACGTTGACGGTAAACGTGAATCTTTCTTGTACGTTTACGCGTACGACGGGGGCAGGGACTTACAGCAAAACCATGTTGGCCAATGCTTATGATGAAGCATTCGGTACAAGCACCTTTACTTCAAAATGTAATAATGGTACTGGTTACACAATTACGCCAACTTTTACCAGTTTGACGTTTACAAATGCAACTATGCCAATAACATATAGTACAACTGCGCCTTCAGCTGGTTCTGGCACTTGGGCGGCGTTTTACGGATCATCAACGACTCCGCTAACAAGTGGCACGGCTCTTGTAACACGGAATTCGCAAGATCCGGCCGCAGGTAGTACGTATACAGTGACTTATAAGGTTGGTTTGAAGAATAATCAGCCAAAAGGTACATATACCGGTACAGCAACATATCAATTAGCAATGGCGAGTTAAGGACGGAGGATGAATATGAAAAAAGGATTAATCATTTCAGTAGCTTCGTTTGCTTTAGCAGCGATGCCAATTATGGGAGTATTTGCTGCTGATCCAGCTGCAGTGGTAGATAATCTTACTGTGACGGTCGATGAGATCTGTACATTTACGCGTACAACGGGTAACGGTAATTATACAAATACTATGGCCGCCAATGCTGTAAATAATAATTTTGGCACCAGTACTTTCACGGCAGTATGTAATGCCGGTAGTGGTTATACTGTAGCCGCCGTGTTTACAGCTTTAACTGGTAGTGTATCTGGAAGCATTCCATATGCTGCTTCAGCAACATCAGCTGGAACTAATAGATGGACTGCAGTCAAAGGTGGTTCTTCTTCGACGACCTATATTGCTGCGTCAAATGGTACTTTGATGGACACTTCCGGCCCTGACACTTCGAGTGGTACGGTACAACAGGTTTCCTACAAGGTTTCAACTGCTAACAACATTGCTCAAGGTTCATATGTTGGTACGGCTAAATATACCTTAACGCAAAAATAATTCACCCAATAAAACTAGAAGATCCCTCCTAAACGGAGGGATTTTTGATTATTTTTACCTGTGGAAAACTCTTTTTAAAATATGCTTGACATTTTGTAAAAGCTTATGTATAATCAGTCTTGTAAAAGGTTTCATACACCAGATACAAACATTAAACATAATAATAAACAACAAAAATTAATTTTCCACCCTGTGTGGAAGGAGAAAACAAACATGAAAAAGACTTTAATTGCGGGTGCTGCTTCTTTCGCACTTGCTGCAATGCCTGTAATCGGCGTTTTTGCAGCTAACCCAGATCCAGTGGTAGATACGCTCACTGTTACGGTGAACGAATCTTGTACATTTGCACTTAAGACTGGTAGCGCGAACATCACTAAGGCGATGGAAGCTGGTGCCCTTGACGTAGCATTCGGTACAAACGTCTTTGAATCAAAGTGTAATAATGGTAAAGGTTATTCAATTGGTGCAGTCTTTACGGATCTTGCTCATCTTACTAATGATGGTGACCCAATTGAGTATTCCGCAACTACTCCAACGGCTGGTTCTGGTACTTGGACGGCAACAGTTGGCGCTGATAACATTGCTGCGACTAACGGTGTTCTCGCAAATACTTCAGCTCAGGACCCTGCGGCAGGTTCGACTTACACTGTCGTCTATAAGGTAAGCTTGCATAATGACCAAGCTCAAGGTACGTACCGTGGTACTGCTACTTACACGCTTTCTCAGAAGAGCTAATTAGTGGAATCAAAGACTCTCCCTCGGGAGAGTCTTTTTTTGTTTTAATCGTTCGCCTTATGTTATAATGATTTATATATAAGGAGGAAGATGGAGATAGAGAATAGGCGCGGCTTCAAGAAATATTTACCGATTTTTGGTGTGATTTTAGGTGTCGTGATTATTGTTATTATTATTTTGATTCTAATGAAAGGAACTACAACAGAGAGTGGTGGCTATCCTAGCCCAGAATCAACTAAATCGCTGGCTTGTAATTCAGAGACGTTTGTATATCCGTTTTATAATTATGATCATTCCTCTAAGAAGGACACGACGATTACGGCGACCTTTGAGAATGACCATCTTAGCCGGATTTCTTTGACTTATACGCTCTACTATCCGACAAAGGATCAGATTACTACTAGCGAAGCAGAGAACCATGCCGCAATGAATATTAGCTTCTCAAATGCGGGGTTAGGCCCAGATTCATACGGCGCAAATTACCGGCAACTACTCTCGGATTCATCCGCGATGGCGATGGCGATGACGCTGACGACGCTCGCTGATAATATTAGAGATGTAGGTGCGAAGTACTTCATGTTGAATGAGATTGAAAACAAGGATTACACCCTAAACGATGTGCGTACAACTTATCGCAACGCCGGGTTTAGGTGTGAAGTAAATAATTAATTGTGATAAAATAGAAAAATAATAAGGAGGTTAATGAAAAAACAGATTATCAAGAGAAGTCTAGTGGCTGTGCTCGTGGCAGTGTTTGCCATCGTTGGCGTGGTTACTGGTGGAAGGGTGGCAAAAGCAGCAGGCGAAATCGGCTTTAGTGTATCACCGATGAAGCAGGATATTGTACTAAACCCTGGTGACACTTATCGTGGTACTTTTACCGTATCCAATCCAGCTTCATCGCTGAATGATTTTTCTTATGTGATTTCCGTGACTCCGTTCTATGTAGCCGATACCTCAAGTAACGATGATTATACTCCGATTTTCAATGAAGAATCCGATAGAACCATGATTACGAAGTGGATTACTTTGGTTAGTCCAGCTACTGGTACGATTGTGCCAAACAGCTCAAATGAGATTGAGTTCGTAATTAATGTACCTGAGGACGCTCCGGCTGGTGGCCAATATGCGGCTATCACGGTAACTTCAGCTAATGACTCTTCTGCTGCTGAAGGTAGTACCGGCATTCATGAACAGCTCGCTATCGCCCACACAGTGTTCGCTGAGATTGCTGGTAACACCGTGAAAAAAGGCGAAATCATGGAGCCATCGGTGCCAAGCTTCATCTTTTCTGGCGACTTAATTGCCTCCGCTAAAGTTAAGAACACTGGTAACGTCCATGGTAAAGCCATTTATAAACTTCAAGTATTTCCAGCTTTCTCAGATGAGGAAGTCTATACCAATGAAGAAAAACCAGATGAGCACACGATTCTTCCAGATCGCACGTTCTATAATGAGGTGGCTTGGAAGGGGACACCATCGTTTGGTATTTATAATGTAGTCTTTACAGTAGAATACGAAGGTGCAAAGGTAGAAGTAAAGAAACTTGTGATTAAGTGCCCAATCTGGATGCTCTTCTCGATTCTCTTCGCCATCATCGCCGCCATCATTTATCTTGGCTTAAAGATTAAGTCTCGTAGGCGTTAATTGATACGATTAAGAAGCCACCAGTTTTGGTGGCTTTTTTGTGGATTTTAAAAACTGTTTTCTAGGAGAGTAAGACTTGGCCTAGCGGCCCGGAGCGCTCTCCTAGAAAATATGTTTTTAAGATTATCCGAAAAATGTCTAAAAAAAGTGTTGA
>CAZORJ010000068.1:0-3525 GCA_964582425.1 uncultured Candidatus Saccharibacteria bacterium | reverse complement strand
TTCGCCAAACTGGTGCTACAAAGCTTGCAGGCCCAGGTACTTATATGTCACGCAACTTTACGATCCATGCTGCTAAAGATGGCGTAGTAGTGTTTGTGAAGACAAAAAAGACCCACTTCTCTGGTAAGTCATTACCAAGAGTACGCGTTGAAGTTCGTTAAATAATAGCCCCGGGAGGGGCTATTTTTTGTGCTATAATGTTCTTATGGCTAAAAAACGCTGCGGGTTTTCTTTTCGAACCATTTTGTCTGTTTTGACTTTGGTTTTGGTTGGGTACGTAGTCTATCAAAACTGGCCAGATATGGTTGAGACTTTTCACCATCTTAGTGAAACAAATGTTTTAGTATTACTCCTATTGATTCCGGAACAACTGTTTATGTATTTTGCCTGTGGGCAGATTTTCTTTTCCTATCTTCGCTATAATAAGGAGGTAAAAAAATTTTCTAAGAAGGAAATCCTTATTATCTCCACCGAGCTAAATTTCGTGAATCATGCTGTGCCAGCCGGTGGTCTGGGTGGGTTGGCATATCTTACTTATAGACTTCGTCCATTCAACGTAACAGCAGGGCAATCTGGGTTTTTGTATGTATTTCGTTATGCTGTGACGACTGTTATTAATTATTTTCAGGCACTAATTGCTATCCTGGTACTCCTGGCACTCAATTTAATTCCGGGTCCAGCTATGTGGGTGATTCCAGTATCGCTGATTATGAATTTTGGCGTGTTCTTAGGATTATCACTGATAGTTTATATCGCCAGCAGCAAAAAAAGGATTGAGTTCTTTACTTTGAAGGCTACAAGATTCTTTAACAGAATAATCATGATTTTCACTTTTGGTCATAAGAAGGGGATTATTAAAGAAGCGAAGATTAGACATTATTTTGATGATATTCATGAAAGCGTCATGATTGCTAGGACAGACAAGAAATTATTAAAACGTCCACTCTATTGGGGTTTTGTTTATAGTTTCTTTGAGGTGGCAACCTATTGGATTGTGGCGATTTCATTAGGTAGATTTGAACTGCTGCCATATATTATGGTTGGAGAGGCAATCGGTTCGGTGTTTGATGGGATTGTACCATATGGCTTGTATGAGCTTGGTATGGCCGGTGTCATGATTGCATTTGGTGTAGATTTCCCAACCGCGACGATTGTAACGGTGATGACAAGGGTATTAACGTTAATTCTTACGATTGTCACGGGAACAATTCCGTATTATAAAGTTATTAGAGGGAGAGAACATGACGATAGCACCGCTAAAGACAGCTAAGGCCGACATTCCGATCCCAGGTGAATCGCCGAGGTTTACGCCGACAACTTTAATTGCGGCGATGAACCAAACTTTAGAGTACGCTTATGAAGGCGTGCTTTTAGTTGGTGAAGTGGCGAGCTATAAAGTTAACCAGGGAAAATGGGTGTTCTTTGATTTGAAGGATGAAGAATCTAGTATTTCTTGTTTTATGTCGATTTACCAACTTCGGGTTCCACTTGAAGATGGGATGAAAATTGCGGTGAGGGGTGTACCAAAAATTACGAAATGGGGAAAGTTTTCGTTTACGGTGTCTGCTGTAAAACCAGTGGGCGACGGTAGTATTAAGAAGGCATTTGAACTTTTGAAGAAAAAATTATCGGATGAAGGTTTGTTTGCGCCAGAAAAGAAGCGCGAACTGCCAAAGGATCTTACTAAACTTGGTGTGATTTCGAGTACTGGTGCGGCGGGATATGCTGATTTTGTGAAGATTTTGAACGCAAGGTGGGGTGGAATTCACGTACAAGTGGCACATACACAAGTGCAGGGAATGGATGCGCCGGATCAGATTATTCGCGCACTGAAGTATTTTAACGAGCGCTCGGAAGTGCAGGTGATTGCGATTCTTCGTGGTGGTGGTTCAGCCGATGATTTATCGTGTTTTAATGATGAGGAATTAGTTCGTGCGATTGCGGCTTCAAAAATACCAGTGATTACTGGTATTGGGCATGAAGTTGACGAAAGCTTGGCGGACCTTGCGGCAGACGTACGGGCCTCGACACCATCAAATGCGGCTGAGATGTTGACTCCGGACCGGGAGGCGTTTCAATATGCTGTAGAAATGTCTTTGTCGCGGGCAGAATCAATTATTTATAATAAAATCAATGCTGCACTTGATAGAATAGATGAGCCATTTGATAATATTCGGAGATTCATCAAGCAAAAGATTGAATTTTATCATAATATGTTGTTCCAGAAGGTGAAGATTCTTGAGGCTTTGAACCCAGAAAAGGTGTTAAGGCAAGGTTATGCAATTATATCTGGTAAAGTATCGCCGGGAAATGTTGTAAATATTACAACATTTGATAAAGAAATTACGGCTGAAGTTAAGGAGATACATGAGCGAAAAAATGTCACTAAATAAGAAAATGGAAGAGCTCGATAAGAAGACGAGTTGGTTTTATTCAGATGATTTTAAACTGGAAGAATCGGCGGAGCGTTATAAAGATGCGATGGCGCTTGCGAATGATATTAAAAAAGATCTGAATGAATTAAAGAACGAAATTGAAGTTTTGTCTGAAGATTTTAGTAAATAATGGTATAATAAACTTATGGATAATCAAATGATGCCACCTGTGCAACAAAATGCACCAGCAATGCAATCACCAATTATGTCTCCTATTACGCCACCACAGCCGATTATGACGCCTGATGTTGGCTCAAGAAAATACGGAGATCCGTATAGTTTAATTAAAACAATCGCAATTGTGATTCTTAGTCTTACGACTATCGCTTTTATTTGTTTGTTTATCTGGATTTTGTCACAGTACAACGAGGTTAAAGAAGACGTTGATGGCCAAATCGAAAACGCCGTTACTGAAGCTGTAGATAATCAGAAGCTTGCTGATGAAAAGGAATTCGCTGAACGTGAAAAGTATCCTTATAAGTCGTTTGCGGGTCCGGTAGATTACGGAGAATTATCATTTAAATACCCTAAAACTTGGAGCGTATACATTGCAAGTGATAATTTAAAATCTGGTGATTTTAAGGCTTATCTTAATCCTAGCGAAGTCGAATCGGTGAACAGCAAGAACTCATTATATGCTCTTAGGATTGAGATTCGCGATAAATCTTTTGAGTCCGTAGTAGCAGAATATCAAAAAGCTATGGACAAAAAAGATGCAAACCTTTCCGTAGAATCAATTACGCTTACATGCGGTGTGACGGCCAATAAGTACACTGGCACTTTACCAAATACTGAGTTCTCTGGTTACGTAGTGGTCTTTAAGATTCGCGACAAAACTGCAATCGTCCAAACTGATTCGATTTTATTTGAAGCTGACTATAATAAGGTTCTCGATTCAATCACCTTCAACGCCTAGTGTGTTATAATTTAGATTATGGACGCGGAGGTAGACGGTATTTTGATAGCGGCACATGAGCTAAAGGCTCCGCTTGCTGTTTTACGCCAGCTAGCACTATCGTTTGATGGAGTGGGTGAAAGAGATGAACGGATTAGAAGCGAGATGGTGAGTGTTTCTGAGCGCGCGATAAAA
>CAZORJ010000067.1:0-3562 GCA_964582425.1 uncultured Candidatus Saccharibacteria bacterium | reverse complement strand
GTAAAAGAAGGCGATCGCGTCACAATCTGTATGCCGAATACACCTGAGGGAATTACGATGGTCTACGCCGTTAATATGGTTGGCGCCATCTGCAACATGGTTCACCCACTTTCCTCTGAAAAAGAGCTCGAATACTACATTAAAGTCGCCGATTCCAAGTATGTTCTCGTGATTGACGCTGTTTTTGACAAAATTTATCGTCTCCGTGACATCGCCCAACTCGAACGCATCATCGTGGTTCGCCCGAGCGACGGCCTCGGTTTTCTTAAGAAAAAGCTTTACACTACGCTTCATATTAAGAAGGTTAAACTTCCAAGTAATGACAGCCGCGTAGTTTTATGGGAAGACTTCATTGCTAATTCCTACTTCTACCAAGGTAATATTCATGAAGAGCGTAGTGGTACCGATCCAGCCATCATCATGTATTCTGGTGGCACCACCGGTGCACCAAAAGCTGTGTTGCTATCAAATCTAAACATCAATGCTGAATCAATTTGTGATGGCACAATGATTCGTCAAATCGTTCCGGGTGCCACGGTTTTGTCGATTCTACCTCTGTTCCATTGTTTTGGCCTTGGCGTTTGTATTCACACTCCACTTTGCAAAGGTATGGGTTGTATTCTCATTCCAGCCTTCTCGCACAAACAATTTGCTGACATCATCAAGAAAAATGAGCCAAACTTCATCGTTGGTGTACCAACTTTATTTGAAGCGCTTATTAACACTAAGTTAAAACAAGACGATCTTAAGTCCGTTACCGCCGTGATTTGTGGTGGCGATGCCTTGACTGAAACCCTTCGCGATAAAGTGAATAATTATCTTGAAGCCCATGGCTCCAGTGCTAAAATCCGCGTTGGTTACGGTCTTACTGAAGGTTCTGGTGCAGTCTGTTTGTCACCAGAAAACTCCTTCCGTGATGGTATCATCGGTGCACCAATGCCAAATACCGACTTTAAGATCGTGAAAAAAGACACCTTCAAACAACTTCCGGTTGGTGAAGAAGGCGAAATCTGTATTTCTGGCCCACTCGTTATGATGGGGTACCTAAGCGACGATGCCGAAACTGCGCAAACCTTGAAGCTTCACGACGATGGTAAAATTTGGCTTCACACCGGTGACCTTGGCTACCTCAGTGATGATGGTCTTGTTTACTTCGCGCAGCGCCTCGAGCGTATGATTATTTCATCTGGTTATAATATTTATCCGACCCATCTTGAATCAATCATCAATTCGCATGAAGCTGTGCTAACGTCTACCGTAATCGGCGTCGATCACCCATATAAAGGCCAAGTACCAAAAGCTTTCATTGTTTTGAAAGAAGGTTACAGGCCGGGTAAACGCCTTGAGAAGGAGATTAGGGAATTACTGGAAAGAAATATTCCTATCTACGCTCTCCCAGCTTCCTACGAGTTCCGTGACAAACTCCCAACTACCCTAGTTGGTAAAGTTGCCTTCAAAAAACTTGAAGCTGAAGAAAAAGCTAAGAAATAAAAAAATAACCCCTTCGGGGGTTATTTTTTGTAGTTTAATCTTACTCTCATACGTAATTTCAAAGACTTCTGTTTTAAAAAGCGATTTTTCCGCCATTTTGGGAAGTATTTTTTTAACATTTGTCTTGAACGCTCAAAACCCGGTTTACCTTCTTCAAATTTTGCAAAATCCTTGGCCGCATCAATCAGAAGATTCCAAATAAAGAACCATTCTAGTTCATCGTGGTAGGTTTTTTCAGCCCCCGCGTCCACAAACCTTTGATATAGCCCCTCAAGCGCAGGGAAGATATCGAAAGTGTGAGGATCCCAGGTGGTTTTATGTAGTACTGAATCATCGTTTTGGTAGTAGTAATAAATCGGTTCATCCACCGCAGCATACTTATCTGTGAAAAGAATCAATGCTGACATCATTTCCATATCTTCTTGAATGACGCCTTCTTTAAACTTAAAGCCATACTGGTTCCACCAACTTCGTTTCGCCATCGCTTGCACTGGACCGAGACCATAGCGCACGAAACGGCTCTTATAGTTGTCTTCATCTGGTCTAACTGCCGAAAGATAATCTGAATGCCCATTCTGATAGATTCGTTTCATCCCAAGCATCACGAGATCTGCTTTTTTTAATTCCGCTGCCTGTAACAGCTTCGTCACGGCATCTTTACTAATCTCGTCGTCAGCATCCACAAACCAAATATAATTACCTCTAGCCTCCGTTACGCCATAGTTCCTAGCGGTTCCAGCGCCCGGCTCCAGACATTGCAAAGCCCGCACCACGCCAGGGTATTTTTTACGGTATTTTTGAATCAAATCAACTGAACCATCTTTTGAGCCGTTATCGACTAACAGGATTTCACCATGAATCTTCTCAAGCGCCTTAATGACAGACTTCACGCATCGATCTAAGTATTTTTCAGCGTTATAAACAGGGATAATGATTGATATCTGAATCATATTTTTATTATAGCACATCGCTCTCACCCCTTAAAAAATCCCGCTTATGCTTGCAATAAGGGGTAAAAATTGCTATAATTGCACACGATTAGAGGTTAGAGATTCATCAACTCTAGTACTTTTAAAAATTAGGAGGTTTTAAAAGATGAAAAAGATCCTCAACCTTGTCCTCGCAATCTCTCTAATCCTCACTATCGCAATGTTCACAGCGCCGCCCGCCTTTGCCGACGGCGGCAGTCCGGAAGTTGTCAGCGAGTTTATCGTGGAGAAACACCCCACGAATGAGACGATCCCAGCGGGAGGAAAAGCCATTTTTATGGCCTATCCTAAGGGGTCCCAAGTATATTCAGTATACTGGACCTTTGAAACGGACGATGGTGACACTATCGAGGCCGAAAATGCCCCGAATTACTTTAGTGGCCTCATCGTCGAATTCCCAGACAAGCAGAGAATCCGCCTGAAAAATGTGCCTGAGACCATGAGTGGCCTCAAAGTCCGCGCTCACTTTGTCAAGCTGAACGGAGAAACCATCGAAACTGATCCTGCGTATCTCTTCGTTGAGCCTGGCGCCAATGATCCTGCGCCCTGCACGGCTTCCTCCGCCCCGGTATCGACCAATTGTGATATTAGGATTACAAAGCACCCGATCGACGAAACACTGCTTCGCGACGGCCAGTCTTCGACCTATTTCACATCCTACGCCGAGAATTACTCCTGGATTTCCTGGGAATTTAAGATCGGCGATAACGGTGGCCCCTTCTCAGCCGAGAAAGCCATTTCGGATTATGGCCTGACGCTTGAGGGCATTGACTCCGAAAAAATTACCGTTCGGAACATCACCATGGGTATTAATGGATGGTATGTCAGAGCAGTTTTCCATGACTGCAACGGTAACGTCAAGTACTCCAACTGGGCAATCATGCTCGTGAGAGAGTGCGTCCCGTGCACACCCTGCACACCGTGCAAGCCACCCTGTAAACCTTGTCTGCCCCCTCCGTGCATACCAGCACCCTGTACTCCGTGCAACCCCAATCCCTGTGGCCAAGCAGTAATTATACTCGACGGTTGCGGCTATGTTCCGCCCGCCTGTGAAACTACGGTGACTACTACCGAGACTCACA
>CAZORJ010000066.1:0-3581 GCA_964582425.1 uncultured Candidatus Saccharibacteria bacterium | reverse complement strand
CAAGGTCGGTGCCTTTACGGCGAACCCGATTATCCGTAATATTATCGGTCAGCCAAAGTCATCGTTTGATATCCGTAAGATTATGGATGAAGGCAAAATCCTAGTCGTGAATCTATCTAAAGGCCTAATTGGCGAAGACAACGCGGCAATTCTCGGTGCCTTCCTAGTTACTAAAGTCCAGCTCGCCGCAATGAGCCGTTCGGATATTCCGGATGTCAAAGACCGCCGTCCGTTCTATCTCTACGTTGATGAGTTCCAGAACTTCGCGACCGATTCGTTTGCGGTGATTCTCTCAGAGGCTCGTAAATATGGTCTTAACCTCACGGTGGCCAACCAATACGTCGCCCAGATGACTGATTCTGTGCGTGATGCGGTGTTTGGTAACGTCGGTACTACCATTTCTTTCCGTGTATCAGCTGACGATGCACCGATTCTTTCAAAGCAGTTCGAGCCGATTTTCGAGGCTGCCGATCTCTTGCAGCTTAACAACCGCAACTTCGTGATTTCCATGATTATTAATGGCGAAAAGGTGCCGGCCTTCTCTGCTACTACCCTGCAAATCCCGGATTCGCCAAAGGATAATTTCAACGATATTATTGCCAATTCCCGCGCTCACTATGCCCGTCCGCGTTACGACGTGGAAGCTGAAATTCGCGAAACAATTGAGCAATCCGAGAAATACAAGAGGGAATTATCGGATTCTGGCCGCCAGGATGGCCCAGTATTTACTCCAGTCTCTCGCACAATGGTGACCGATGCCCCATCAATGCCAACCAATGGCTATGTATTAAAGGCCGAACAAAAACCGAACATCAAAAGACCGGCCACCCCACAAGAAGAATTCCGTCGCCAGAATCTTAGTCCGAACGCCGCTGAAGGTAAAGAACGTTTGGGCCTAAAAGATCTCGCGAGACTCGTAAAAAAGCAGGAAACCAAGCAGGAAACGGCCGTAGAAGCCAAAATTAAGCCCGTAGAGGCCCCGAAAGAGCCAGAGCCGGATAAGAAAGGGAAGGAAAGAAAAAAGCGCAAAAAAGCCGGTAAAAAGGCCTTAGATGCTTCCCCTACCCCTGTTAAACCGGTAGAAAACACCCCAACTCCAGCTGTACAATCCCCCACCCCTGTTCCCACTCCTGTTAAACCAGAGGTAGTCTATCAGGAGAAATCAGTGGTGGAGATTTATCCATCCCACAATAGAGCGCCGCTAGATCAACCGATGAACCGTCCAGAACATTATGCAGAAAAAGATAATTCGTCAGACGGATTTTTGGCAATCAAACACTAGGAAACTAAACAAATTTAAAATTTAAGCCGGCCATGTAAAAACTGGCCGGATTTTAGACGAAACCACATGCGTCCAAATTCATATAGTTCTAATGTCGTACAATATAGATTTTAAGACATTTAAGATATAAAGAAAAGACGGTTCAACATACGTCTTTTACAGGGTAAAAATGCCTGGCGGGGCGGGAATCACACCATAATTCCCATTTTATTTAAAGACTTTCTTTTGGCATTTCATTTACATTTGAAACTTGTAATCTCGCCTCATTCAACTCATATTTTCAGGCGGCTCTCATCCGGTATTCCAGTACCGGCATTCGAGCCGTGAAAATATTCGCTGAATGGGGAGATTCCAAAATGTTTCAAATATAAATAAATGCCGATCGAAAGTCTTTAAGTAAGTGCATTTTGGGTCGTTTTTGGGGTCGCCCCTGTTTTTGCTTGGCTTTTGGCCTGGGTTTTCCACAATTTGACTTTTCCCCGCTTTTATTTCCCTTTTTTCATTTTCCCCTGTTATTTTACATATTATGGTATTTTATCACATCGTTTTAAACCCCTAAACCGAACAAAAACCGAACGGAAGAACAGAGAAGACCACCAGAACAAAAACCGAACAGTTCCCTATTTCCAGTAGGCCTTGCCCTCAATACGGACATCAATATAAGAGAAGGTGCTATCTCTCCCAGCGTCTTTTAGATAGCGAATCATGCGATCGGCATCTTCAACAGATACGGCGGTGTCGCGGTCAATGGTCATTTTGATGAAGCCATTCATGCCATCAAGGTAGAAATCAACTTCACGGATAGCGCCATTCGGGATGACGGCTTTAACTGGGTTATAGCCGAGATCGCGAAAATCGACTTCGGCCTGGCCGATGTAGTCTTTCATCCGCGTAGTAATGCCGCCAGTAGAAGAAGCGGCTTCATCAATGATTTCGATGGTTGGGGATGGTTTTACGGTGATAGTTTCGGAAGTCGGCTCGTCTTCACGCGGACCAAAGAAAAGGCCGATAAGTTGCACGACAAAAAAGGCAGCGGCGATAAATCCAATCACAGTGAAAGTGATGCGGAGAATTTGCTTGGTGCGGTTGCGTTTGTGAGCTTCGGCGCGCTCAGAAGCGGTTTCGAGCTTTTCCCTGCGCTCGGCAATCGTACGACCGGATTGGATACTAGTATTACGTTTCACTGCCAGCCACCCCAAGAATTATTTCGGCGAGGCGGGATGCAGCATCGGCGCGAGCTTCTTTATGGAGAAAGTCGGCCATGTCGGCACGAGTGCGAGCGGATTTAACGAGCTTACGAATAGCTTCTAGGAGACGCTTAGGATCTTCCATCATTTCAGAATCATTTAAGACTTCTACGGCTTTAGCGGCCTTGAGACGCTCGGCGTTACGAACTTGGTGGCTGCCTGGTAAACGTTCAAACGGCACCAGAATCACGGCTTTTTTAAGCGCGGCGAGCTCGGCAATCGTAGTAGCACCAGCGCGCGACACTACGACGTCGGCGGCGCCCATGAGCTCGTTCATAGTAGTATTAAACTCCCACATGCGGAAGTTAGATTCGAGAGAGGCATTTTCCCAGTTTTCGTAGCGCTTTAGGTCCACCATGTCTTCGTAGTGTTTGCGACCAGCCACAAGACCTACGGAGGTGAATTTTAAGAGGTCCGGGAGGATCTGACGAATAGCTTCGTTTAAGTTTTCGGAGCCCTGCGAGCCGCCAGTAATCACTACGAGCGGTTTATCGACATTGAAAGAAAAGGCTTTTTTAAGGGATAATTCCCTGGCCGGAGTGACGGCTTTGTACTCTGGACCAACTGGAATGCCGGTCCAAATGTAATTCTTGTGTTGTTCTAGAACCTCATCAGACGGCGGAATGCCAAAGGCGACTTTTTCGGCTTTTTTCATCAGAATGCGATTGGCGAGCCCGGCTACGGCGTCAGATTCGTGAATAACATATGGGATTTTGAAGAGTCTGGCCATCAAGCCAACTGGAAGACCAACATAGCCGCCTTTTAAGAAGATGACATTTGGACGATTCTTTTTGATGATTAAGCTACAAAAAGAAGTAACAATCCCAGCTAGAAAACCAAAAAACCCGAGGATGTTTCCAAAAATCAGATCTTTAATGGTGACATCAATATGAATGAAATAATCTTTGAAAGTCCATCCAGAATAACGATGGAATTTACCGGCCGGCAGGCGGCGGACTTTAACGGATGAGTTTTTGCGATTATCGGTTGAATCGGTCCAAGATACACCAAGTTCAGTAGTTAGCTTAGTGACATTTTTGTAATATTTAAAA
>CAZORJ010000065.1:0-3622 GCA_964582425.1 uncultured Candidatus Saccharibacteria bacterium | reverse complement strand
CGTATTATATCACACCTCAGTGAGCGTAGGCGATGTTCTGCTCCATAGCTTGAGTTTCAAGAGCAGCGAGGCGCTCAGCATCATCGATAGCAGAGTTGACAGAGTGTTTGACGCGAGCAGACTCTTCGGCCTTCTTAGCATCATTCCAACGATCAAGAGTACCGACTAGATAACCGGTGATACGGCGGAGGCGCTCAAATTTACCTTCATCAAAGTATTCTTCGTATTCTTTGAAGTACTCTTTAGCGGCAGCTTCACCTTTTTTCTCGGCAATGAGGCGCATGCCAACCTCTACGAGGCAAGAAACATGCATAGTTTCGTATTGTTCGAAATCTTCGAGAGCGGCTTTGACTTCTTTTTCGTCGACTTTAGCGTACCTTTCGAGCGATTTTACGAAGCGTTTGATGTCGAAAGTGCAGGCATCATTCGGATTTCGGTAGATGATTTTCTTCATGGTTTTCTTTCTGTCCAGGCGGACTTTATATTTTTATAAGCATTACCTGGAATTCATTATAAACGCTATATATAGCGGTTGTCAAGGACTTTTTAACACTAAATATGGAATTTTTCCACAATTAAAGCTCACCCCAATTCTTGCCAATAGTGACCTCTACAGCAAGCTTGATGGCGAGTTCTGGCGCGACGGATTCCATTTCACGTTTCAAAATAATTGCCACGTCGTCAGCGATGTTTTTATCGCACTCAACAATAAGCGAATCATGAACCTGCATGATTAACTCGGCGCCTTCTGGTAGGGTTTTATCGACATTAATCATGGCGCGCTTCATGAGATCGGCTTCGGTGCCCTGAATCGGCATATTGGCGGCTGCACGCTCGGCGGCTTGGCGGATAATGAAATTAGTAGATTTAACATCTGGGGTTGGACGACGACGGCCGTAGAAAGTTTCAACGTAGCCTTGTTCCCTAGCCTGCTTTAAAATGCTATCTAATTTTTGCTTGATTGGAGCGCGGAGCTTGAAATAATCATCAATAAACTTTTTAGCCTCATAGAATGGCATGCCAGCAGCGTCAGAGAGACCTTTAACGCTCATACCATATATGATGCCGAAATTAATGACTTTGGCAGCACGACGTTGGTTTTTGGTAACCTCGGTAAATGGCACATGGAAAGCCTCGGATGCGGTCTTAGTGTGAATATCAATACCGGAATTGAAATCATCAATTAGCTTTTTATCGCCGGAAAGAATGGCGGCAAGACGAAGTTCAAATTGAGAGTAATCAGCGGAGACGAGAACCTTGCCCTCTGGGGCGATAAAGCCAGTGCGAATACGCTTCCCTTCTTCGGTGCGTACCGGGATATTTTGAAGATTCGGATTAAGGCTAGACAGGCGCCCGGTAGCGGTAACATTTTGCGTGAAGGTGGTATGGATACGGTTGTTGTCATCGGCGAGATCTGGAATCGGTGTGATGTAAGTAGAAAGAAGTTTGGCGGCTTCACGGTATTCCATAATTTTTGGAATAATTGGGTGAAGGTCTTTTAATTTATCGAGCTCTTTAACGCCAGTAGAATAGCCACGGGAAGTTTTTTTGATGCCTTTAGTCGGAAGAGCTAGGTCAGTAAATAGAATCTCTGAAAGTTGAATTGGCGAATTAACATTGAATTCTTTGCCGGCGAGACCGTAAATCTCTCTTTCGAGTTTTTTAACTTCTTCGGTGTACTCTTCCTGAAGGTTTTTGAAGTATTCCTTGTCTATCAGCATACCCTTCTCTTCCATCTTGTAGAGGACTGGGAAGAGTGGCAAATCAAGCTCGGTTAAAACCCAGTAGAGTTTTGGCATTGCTTTGAAGGTTTCAATTTGCTCGTGATAGACGGAGACTAAATCGGCCGGGCGGTCTTCTTCGGTGTTACGAGCGAGCGGATTGATGAGGAATGCAGCTTGGGACAAATCCCAGAATTTTTCGCCTGAGAGAATCTTCTCAGCAAGCGTTGAATCCCTATGCATGTCGTTTTTAATATCGTAACTTAAGAGCGGTAAATCGGCGGATTCGACGACTTTGGTAGGAGTAGGAGCAACTGGTGTGTCTACGGTCGGTGCGACAAGTTCTGGGGCTTTCTCAGCTTGTTTCACACTGGTTTCTTTTTCGACTTTGCGAATGAGGGAGTTGAACTGAAGCTTCTTTAAACCAGTGACGATTTTTTCCTTATTGAACTCAAAATCTGGGATGTCAATGAGGTCGATAGGCGCGTCAAACATGATTTTGGCGATTTTTTTAGACATATAGGCGCTGTCTTTACCGGCGGCAAGTTTGTCTTTTAAGGCACCTTTAATCTGATCTAGATTCTCATAGATGTTGTCCAAGGTGCCGTAGTCGTTTAGGAGCTTAGCAGCGGTTTTCTCACCAATCCCTGGTACGCCTGGGATATTGTCAGAAGAATCGCCTTTTAAGGATTTGAGATCCAGAAACTGGTTCTTTTTGATACCATATTTATCTTCAAATTCTTTGACATCAATCTTTTCAATATTAGTGAAACCTTTAAGAATGCGCCACATGTGGGTGTTATCGTCGATAATTTGAAGCATATCAAGATCAGATGAGATGATGAAGGTCTCGTAATCACCAGCGGCGTCAGCCTTTTCGCTGAGGGTGCCAATGATGTCGTCAGCTTCATAGTCGTCAATCTCGACGAATTCCCAGCCGAGGTCTTTAACCAAATCCTTTAGGAGTGGAATCTGGGCATAAAAGTCTTCGCCCGGTTTAACGCGACCAGCTTTGTACTCTGGATATATAGCACGACGTTTTGAGACGGAAGTGCGGGAATCCCAGGCAACCACAACCTTGGTTGGGTTAATTTTTTTTACAATTTCCATAGCAATGGCAGCAAAACCATAGATACCACCGGTAGGTGTGCCATCCGGGAGGCTAAGGGCGCCCATTGCGTAGTAGCCACGGTAAAAAACCGATTTACCATCGATTAAAACCAGGCGTTTCATAATTACAATCCTATATACTCGCGGCCAACCCTACGCGAAATTAGTTTCTTGATAACCGCAAGAACCTTCGGGCGTTGATAGCAGGCACCAAGCTCACAGATTTCAGTGGTATCATTTTCATCTAACTTCAAGTTTTTGGTACTAATATTGTCGTAAATCAGCAGGGTGCGGTTCACGACGTTATTATAAACGCTTTCATCTTCAACGATGATGTGATCTTTATAAACATAATAGGTTGTACGGAGATTGCTCCCTTCGGCATAGTGATCGGTAACGGCAAACTCATAACCTTCTGGCACGGCGGCGGAGATACCACCATCACTGAACATAGTATTAAAAAACATCGAGAAGAGGATGAAAATACAGGCTGCAGCAATCGCCCAGAAGGAATAGCGCATCCAGTTCCCTTTTTTGTATGCAACGTTTGATATATTGTCTAGATTACTCAAAACTCAATCTCCTTTAATATTTCGTCCACGCGAGTCCTGACGTCCTCGATGGTGCCGTTATTTAATACATAATAATCTGCGGCGGCGATTGGCCCACCTTTTTCAAGATTTTCAATTTCAGAACGGTCGCGCTCACGGATGGCGGCGGTGTCAAAGGCGCGGTTTGGACGGACGGCGACACGTTTGTAGCGAAGTTTTTTATCAACAACAATAGCGATG
>CAZORJ010000064.1:0-3692 GCA_964582425.1 uncultured Candidatus Saccharibacteria bacterium | reverse complement strand
ACCAGAGTGATATGCTCGCCAAGTTGGGCGGTGCAACTCTTTGAGCTTGCCCTCCAGGTTTCCGAAAACCGTAAGACCGAAATCAAGACTTCTGACCTCAATAAAATCCTGAACGAGGCCATTCTAGAGCACGCGCCGGCTGGGCTCAAAAACACCCGTCCGAAGCCAAAATACATCGTGCAAACCGATACTTGCCCACCTGGGTTTGTGGTGCACGGCCACGACCTCGGACTCTTACACTGGTCTTGGAAGCGCTTTTTAGAGCGTAAAATCCGCGAAAAGTACCCATTTATTGGGACGCCAATCATGTTTTCGTTTCGAAACGATAAAAGTGATGGCGAAAAATAGAGAAAAGTGATTAAATAATACGAAGTGGGGGTATTTTAAGCGAAATAGGTTTTTCTCATCCGAGAAAGCAAAATTTCCTATTTCGTATTTTCGTACTTTAAAAAGGAGGTATTGTTTTATGGCGGAAAGACCCATCTATGTCCTGGATACCAACATTCTCGTTGATTATGTTGATATCATTCCTGGCAGTGGCGGGCGTCAGCCGGCCGAACCAACAATCGACCTCTCTGAAGCACGTATCGTAATCCCATCCATTGTCGTGCGCGAACTCTCGAGTTTTAAGAAGGAAAAAACCGATCGCGGAGTAGCAGCGCGTATTGCGCTAAGGCGTCTTAGAGACATGTCTGAGGACGATCTCCACACAATTGAAGAGAACTACGGCTTATCGGTTGTAGCGACCTTCAACGATGGTAAACAGGAATTTTCAATCCTGCCCGTTCACAAAGATTTCCGAAAGTGTCTACCATTTCACCCTTCGGATAACGACAATGACGGACAAGTCATCCTGACTTCCATCGCAGCCGCGATGATTGACCAAGGTCTCGCAGTTGACGGGACCGAAGACAAAGAGTCGGTTAAGAAAGCGGTATTTAACAATGTGGTGCTTTTGACCAACGACAACGGTCTCGCTATTAGGGCAAGACAGAGGGGTATCCCAACTAGCCGCTATGGCTATAAGTATCCTGAAGCGTACACTGGTAGACGCGATATCGTGGTACCGAAAGAGGTCTTTGATGAGTTTCTTTCCAGCAGAGTCGTGGAACGTGAGTTCTTTGAGAAACACATGCCGGAAGATACTCCGAAACTGATCGCCAACGAGTTCCTCGTAATGAGGCTCGAAGACGAAAGCGAATACCCGCCCGGTTTTTATCCCAAGGAAGATCCGTACTTTACTTACATTGGACGCTATGACATCGACGAAGATGCTATCGTACCGCTGAAGTATATCGGCAATTTTCCGATTGGTCTCGACAACCCTGGGCAAGCAATTTACGCAGAGTGTCTCAACAATCCGCAGTTTTCGGCGGTGGTCTGCACTGGGCCGGCTGGCTCGGGCAAAACCTATATGCCAACAATTTACGGATACATGGCCTGTAAAGATGGTCAATACATCGGCGTGACGGTCGTACCTTGTGAAGGCCGAAGCAATATCGGCGCTCTCCCTGGTGACCTGAACGAAAAGATGGACCCTGACGTGCAGCCAATCAAAAACGCTCTTCGAAACTTCTTGCTGAGCGAGAAGCAAAATCTCAGAAAGGAGCTCGAAAATCTGCGTAAGTATGGTACTGGAAAAGCTGCGCGAGCTGCATCAAAAGGATGTAAAGGCAAAGGCTGTTCCGACGATGCAGATGATGACGCTCCAGATAAACGTTCGATTAAGGTCCGGCTCAAGGAGCAGGTTGACATGATTTGGGAAAATTGGTTTTCCAATATCCCGGTCGAGTCGGCCCGTGGACGCGATTTTGCGTATGAGCTGGCGATTTACGACGAGGCGCAAGATCAAAATGCCACCCAAATGGACACCTTGATTAAACGTCTCGGCGCAGAAGGCAAAATTGTCATTACTGGCGACGTGGAGCAGATTCATGCACCTTACCTAGATAAAGCCAACAACGGCTTGGTCTACGCGCAGAGACTGCTTCTCGGCAGCAGACGGGTCGCCCAGACCTGTTTTACTGAAGAAGAAGTCATTCGTCACCCCTTGATTCGAGAGATTGCTGAACGCCAAAAGGAAAATAAAGTACCTTTGAAGTAAGCCCCTGGAACTTTACCCCCATTCACCTCCTGGTGAGAAAAGCGCCTCGCTTTATGCGGGGCCTTTTTTATGGTATAATATATCTTATGAAATTAATTGTCGGTCTGGGAAATCCAGGAAATCAGTATAATTTTACCCGCCATAACTCCGGGTTTTTGGCGCTGGATTTTTATTTCAAACTGCACGATTTAAAGTGGGCCGACAAACCGAAATTTGGCGCAATTTATGCCAAAACTTCTCTTAATGGCGAGGATTACATCTTTTTAAAACCACAGGATTACTACAACGAGAGTGGGCGTTCGGTCCGTGAATTTATGCGCTATCATAAGCTTAGCCTATCTGATATTCTGGTGATCTGTGATGATTTTAATCTGGAATTTGGCAAAATTCGCTACCGCATGGGTGGCTCAGCCGGTGGCAATAATGGGTTAAAATCAATTATCACAGCGCTTCAAACTGATGAATTCCCGAGGCTTCGCATCGGTACAGGGAACGACGAGCTTCGCCGTAAACTCGGTGATGTAGACTTCGTGTTGTCTAAGTTTACTCCGGAAGAAAAAGAGAAATTGCCGGATGTTTTAAGAGAAGTAGCTGAAAAAATCTAGCTAAGAGTCCAGGAATTTAGCCCAAGGGAGCGAATGCGTCCCTTGATTTCTAATAGAATGGTCGCCTCGTTAAATACCTCTGGCGGAAGTTTGGCTTCGTTCATAATTTCTTCACCGGATCTGGCACCGGTCGCCATGGCTTTTAGAATTAAAGTTTCAACATCGGTATCACCAACGAGATTTCTCTGTTTTTTCTGTTTTTTATAATAGTCTTTCGGAAAGAGTTCACGAAGAATGTCGTCTGGTTCGGTATAAGGAAAAGCACCCTGGCGAATGAGTTTATTGCACCCCTTAGAATATGGATTCGTAATGTTGCCTGGCACTGCAAATACCTCTTTGCCTTGCTCCAAAGCATGCGTGGCGGTATTCAGTGATCCGGATTTTTCGGCCGCTTCTACTACTATTACGATGTCTGATAGCCCTGAAATGATTCGATTCCTCTCAAGAAAACTAGTTTTTGGATAGACTTTGGCGCCAGGAGCGTACTCGCTAATGATGGCGCCGTCTTTCTCAATGATTTCTCTTGCAAGGGAAGTGTGATTCCTAGGGTAGATTTCATTAATCGGGGTGCCAAGCACTGCCACAGTGGTACCGCCGGCGTCAAGAGCGGCACGATGGCCAATTGAGTCGATTCCGTAGGCTAGTCCCGAAACGATTACGACGCCGTTTTTCGCGAGCTCGTAACCAAGTTTATAGGCTACTTCCTCACCGTATTTAGTATTATGTCTAGAGCCCACAATAGCGACGGTCCTGGGCCGGATTTTATGACCATTTTTTACCACATTTTGTGGTAATTTTCCATAAAAATATAATGTTTTTGGCATAAGCGCAATAGAGTCCAACACCTCTGTAAAATCGGTCTCTAGGGGTGTAATTTGGTTGATTTTTGCAAAAAAGTGTGTAAAAAGTGTTGACATATTTACTCCTGTGTGATATAATCATAGACAGTTAGGGCACAAAAAAGTGCTCTACACCGCACCTAA
>CAZORJ010000063.1:0-3710 GCA_964582425.1 uncultured Candidatus Saccharibacteria bacterium | reverse complement strand
TAGCCATGGATGAAGAATCTATTCAGTTGAAGCGCCGCGAAAATGAGGAAAACTCCACCGCGTCTCGCGCAAATATTCTTGGACTACCTTATCTTGACTGCCGTCCGTTCGAAGAAAACATTCCTTTAGTCCAAGGTCTTCTCAAAATCGAAGACATGCATCGCGATTTTATTTTGCCACTTCATAAAGGCGGTGGCGAAGAACATTTTCAATTCTTAGTCACAAGTCAAACTCCGCGTTCGTTAATTCAAAAAATGCGCGACGACTACACCACTCGCGGTGAACGGGTTGATTTCTTCCTGATTTCCAATTCTGCTTACAAAGTTTTAATGCTACGCTACGATCCGCCAAAAGAAGTCCATTATGATGATATTAAAATCGCTGGCGAAGGTGATTCAGCCACTATTTCTGCCGTGTCACAAACTCTTAATACTGTTTCAACTGAACGCATTTTTGACTTTCTCATTGACCAGGCCGACAAGCTTGGTGCTTCCGATATCCACATTGAAAATATGAAAGACGAAATCCGCATCCGTATGCGTGTGGACGGTCTGCTTCACCCAGTTGCTAATATTGATAAGGACAAATACCGTATTTTCATGGGCGAGCTAAGCTCCCGTGCCAATGTTTCTACTGCATCCAATAAACCACAGTCCGGTCACATGCAAAAAGACATTACGCGCGACGGTGCCACCCATACATTAAACATCCGTGTTGAAACTATTCCTACTATGCATGGTCAAGACGCTGTGCTTCGTCTCTTCAACTTTGATGAATCGTTACTTAATCTCGACTTGCTTGGTTTATCTGACGAAGAACGTCACGAGATTGACGAGGTCATTTCCCATCCACGCGGCATGGTGCTGATGGTTGGTCCTACCGGTTCTGGTAAATCTACCACGCTCTATTCCATGCTTAACGCTCTTAATACTTCCGATCGTAAAATTATTACTCTTGAGGATCCAATCGAATACGGCATCACCGGTATTTCACAAATTCCAATTAATACCACTGGCGGTGGCTCGTTTGCCGAAGGTCTTCGTTCTGTGCTCCGTCTCGACCCAGACGTCGTAATGGTCGGCGAGATTCGCGATGGTGACACTGCTAAAACTGCAATCCAGGCTTCTATTACTGATCATCTAGTACTTTCGTCCTTCCACGCTAATTCTACCGCAGCCGCCTTTTCTAGAATGATTGATTTAATTGGCGTTAACCCAATTTTCGCAAGCTCAATTCGTTTAATTGTGGCGCAGCGCTTGGTCCGTAAGCTCAGCGACAGCAAAGAAGCTCGCGAAGCCACTGAAGCTGAAACTAATTACATCAAAAAAGTCCTGGCTGACGTTCCAAAAGAAAAGCTCCCGGTTTCCGACCTTGATCACATCACCCTCTACGAACCAGTCCCAACCGAAGAACACCCATTTGGTTATGATGGTCGCGTCGTCATCATGGAGCAAATGCTTGTAACTGAAGAAATCCAGAAGTTTATTCGTGGCGACGTTGCCGAAATCCACACTGAAGCTATTGAAAAAGCCGCCAAGGCAAATGGCATGCTCACACTAGAGCAAAAAGGCGTTATCGCTACTCTACGTGGTAACACCACCCTATCTGAAGTATCTCGCGTAATATAATATATATGGTATAATAATAGTCATGAGTGATAAAGTTATTTCTGACTATAATGGTTACGATTATAAAAAAGAATTCTGGGAAAACGTTGATCGCGAATATGAAGATCAAGCTGATCGCATGGCAATTCGTCGTTTACTCCCAAAAAGAATGGAAAAATTCGCCGATATTGGCGGTGGCTATGGCCGTCTTGCCAATGAATACTTAAAGCGTGCTCGCAAAGTCTACATTTTTGACTATTCCAAGACTGAGCTCGCCCAAGCCAAAGAAATCTATGGCGACAAGATTGAAACCAAAGCCGGTGATATTTATAAACTTCCATTTAAAGATAATGAACTTGACGGACTCATGATGGTTCGTGTCACTCATCACTTAAAAGACATGCCAAAAGCCATCGCCGAGCTCTACCGTGTTTTAAAACCAGGCGGCGTAGCTGTCATTGAAGTTGCTAATAAGCGCACTCTACCAAAAATGGCCCGCTTTGTCACTTTCCGTTCCAAAGTTAATCCATTTTCTAAAGATGTTGCTAACTACAAAGAAATTTCTGCTGACGGTTTTTATAATTACCATCCAAAATATGTTGAAGAAATCTTTGAAAAAACCGGTTTCAAGCGCGAACGCGTGCTTTCCGTTTCAAATTTCCGCAGCAAAACTCTGAAAAAAGTTTTCAAAACTGATAATCTTGTCAAAATGGAGGGTGCCGCCCAAACCGCCCTTGCACCAATTCGTTTTGCTCCATCTATCTATTACAAGTTGAGAAAACCAGAAGAATAAGGTATAATACATAGACGGCGGGGCAGTCGTTCAACGGATAGGACATATCCCCTCTAAGGATACAATGCTGGTTCGATTCCAACCTGCCCTACCACAGCATAAATGCTCATTTCGGTTGAGCTTTTTTGTGCTACAATTAATATATGATGATGTATTTAGGTATTATAAGTATTATTCTAATTGGCACGCTCCTACATTTTCTTTACGAGTTTAGCCACCACAACAAATTTGTTGCGGTTTTCGCAGCCGTAAATGAAAGCGTGTGGGAACACATTAAAATCGCTATGACACCAACTTTTCTCTGGACCATAGTTCTAGGTTTCCATTATGGTTGGGACGCTAGAATACTTGTTGGCTTAGCACTCTGCCTTTCCGTTATTATTATCATGATCCCCGCTTTATTCTATGCCTACACAGCATTTACTAAAAAATCAATTCTGTTAGTTGATATTATCTGTTTCAGCATTACAATCTTCTGTTCCGAGCTCGTCTTTTTCCATTTTATTAACTATTACGCACCTCTACCGCTTTTCTGTATTATTGCGTCAATCATTCTTCTAATTATCGAAATAATTATCTATTTTTCCTTTACTTTTTTTCCGCCGAGCAATCTCTTTTTTAAAGATCCAATTTCAAAACAGTATGGTCTTCGCGGCCACACTCATCATGAACATCATCACGATAAACATCACCATAAGCATGAAAAAAGCTCGCACTAGGGCGAGCTAATAGATTACGCGTTAAACATTTCGAGGTATTCTTCGAGCGTTAAGCCATATTCGGTCATGAACTTAGCATGTTCCACACCAACATAGCGAAAATGCCATGGTTCATAAGAATATCCAGTAGAATCATCCCTTTGTGGCGGATATCTTAAAATAAAACCGTGGTCCGCTAAACGTTCATGAATCATCGCAAAAATGTCTCTTTCGGCAATCATCTGGTCGTTATCATTTATAAAAACATTATCCTTGATGATGCCGATATCAATCGCAAGACCGGTATGGTGCTCCGAAAAACCTGGAATTGCTAAATGAGAAAAACAGTATTCGTCCGTATAACCTTCTTCTCTAAACCATTCCCATACATCTATTTGCCCGTCAATCGAACGATAAGTACTGTCAAGCTCAATATCAATTCCTTGAAGTAATAACTCGTCTCTTAACGATTCAAAATGTTCTAGTGTTGTCTTCTCTACCAGGAATTCTTCACCTTGGAAATTGTATGCCGTTGTAAGTTCAATCCTTTTTTCCCAATCTACTGGCAAACGATGGTTTTTATTAACGAGCACCAAATAGATGTCGTCACTC
>CAZORJ010000062.1:0-4164 GCA_964582425.1 uncultured Candidatus Saccharibacteria bacterium | reverse complement strand
TCTCTTTCTGATTAATCCGGCGGGCCACCCCATGCCTCGCCGGGTTGCTCAGGTGAGAGTTGCGTTTGTTCCCCAGTTGGGGATTCTACGTGCACCGGAGGTTGAACCGGTGTCGGATCATTGGCCCCACCATGGCCACTACCTGTGTCACCCTGGTCATCGACGTGGGTGCTAGGCGGCGTTGTGGTAGTCGGTGTACTCGGCTGATCGCCGGTCTGCTGATGCTCATTGATGTCTTCCAGCTCCTGAATCGTTTCCACGTACTCTTCGTGAGTCATGTGGTCAGAATTGGTCGGCTGGTCTTCCGTAGAAGTCTGCCCTCCCGGGCCGGTACTCGTAGGAGTACCAGGACCAGGATCGTCGTTCCCACCTACGTCAGTGCCCTGAGTGGGATCCTTGGGAGGATCCGTCGGAGGCGGAGACGGCGGGTCAGTGGGCGGAGGAGACGGAGGATCCGTCGGAGGCGGAGACGGCGGGTCAGTGGGCGGAGGAGACGGAGGATCCGTCGGAGGCGGAGTCGGCTGCGGCGGTGTCGGAGGATTCACGGGCGGAATGTCCATTACCTCTTCCACGTTCGTCGGCTGATATCCGCAATCGATACGATAGGCAACCTCAAACTTCTGGCCCTTAATTACGAAAGTGTAAACCAGGAACCATCCATCATGGTCGGTCGTCTTCATAACGATGACATCGGGAACGCCATCCACCGTGTACCCGTTCATGTACATCTGGTCTTCGAGGCCAGAGTCCACATAACGGAGTTCCACAGAATCAGCAGTGTCAAGGAAAGCAAAGTAGGAATCCAGAGTCTGGTTAAACAGCGCCTGGTCACCCATGAACTTTACCTTGGCAGTGTTAATTGTGGTTGCCCAATTACCCTTGCACTCTTCGTAGAAGGTGCCAAGATAACGGGTTCCCACAATCGCGTCATGCCACGCCATATCGGCCGCTGCAAGTGCAGGGTCGATCCTCATGCGGCTTCTGTAGCTCCTGTCATAGTAAGCAGCAGTCTCGTTCTTGTTGTACGGGTTCGGTCCGAAATTGAAATTATTATTCGGATCGTTATCGTTCAACAGGTCCGTATTGTAAAAACGGTACCAAGTCGAAGGCTGCGCCGTTGCGGCGGGAGTCTGAGTAGGCGTCGGCTGGGTCTGTCCCTGTCTGTTACCAGGCTGGAACCAACTGGTATTCCATCCGAGCCTACTGGCATCAATGCCAAAATTTGTGCTTACGGAGCGAAAGGAAGGCATGAGCGCCAGGATCGCCAGAATGAGTGCAATCACGAGCAGAATATACCCGATATTGCGTCTGGTTCTTCCCTTTGCTCTTTCCTCCTTATCTTTGCTGTCTTCCAGCTCATCGGCCTGGTAAAAGATAGTGCTGAGAATCAGGTACCAGAACAGGATGATTCCTGCCAAGGTCGAGATCAGAGTCAGCAGCCATCCCCAGAAAGTGCCGGAGAGAGCCGAAGAAAGCATCGCTACAGTCTGTCCGAGTACAATCGAGAACAGAATCGAAAGCAGGATAAACGGAATTACTTCCCTAAACCTACTTCCGTCCCTCTTCCACCATTTCGCCAGGTAGAACATGGCGTAGAGCATCAGAAGGAAGAAGATAAAGCTGAAGAATACCGGAAGCTTCGGCGTGAGATAGGAAATCGCTCCTACACCGAGCCCCAGCACAATCGCTCTCCATTTTCCGTCTTCGCTCAAGATGAATCTTTTCTTCCTGGACTCCGATGCCGGATAGCTTCCCCTCGGGGTAACTACCATTGCGCCTTCGTCCAGCAAATATTCAGCCCAGATCACCAGCAAGGCAATCGCGACTGCGAGGATAATAGCAAGCAGCAACATATCAGTTGCCTCCTTTCATAAAAATATTCGGGGAGGCGTCATACGCCTCCAGGTTGGGGGTGTATGATAGAGATATATAATATGTTAATCAGGTCATGAAACCTGAGATGATTCGGTTGTTAATGGTCGTCTTGTTTATGAGAACACACCCTAAACTCAGACTACTTACATTGTATCACACTTAAGCGTTTTTGTCAATAGCATTATCAGGTTTTTTTGCTTATGTCTATTTTTTTATCTTAAGCACGAAAAAACCCGGCTTAAAGCCAGGTTTTCTCAAGGTACATGTTGGTGTTTTACGGGCAGTAACGCTGGCATTCCTCTTTATCGAGGATGTGATGGATCAAACCATCCTTGTACCAGACCCAGATGACCTTCCAGACCCCGTTGCCGTTCTGATCCGCAACCCAGATATCGGCAGTCGGAATCCAACTACGGGAATCTTTGTCCCAGTACAGGTAAGCCTTACCCGGGCCGTTCCAGCCACCCCCGGTGACGGTAGTAGCAATCGGCGTCGTCGCCGGTCCTGCCTTGGGAGTCGACTTCTTAGTCGGCTTCCTAGCCGGAGTTTCCGGGGCGGATTCTTCAGCCGCAGGTTCGGCCGCTTTCGTAACCGGTTTTTCGGCCGGTTTCTCAGCGGGCTTCTCAGCCGGTTTTTCTGCGGGTTTTTCCGCAGGCTTTTCGGCCGGCTTCGGAGCGGGCTTCTCCGGTTCAGGTTTCAGATGCCTGCCGGGTGCCGCCGAAGCGGGCTTCTCATGGGGCTCGTCAAAGCGGAAGAAATCATCCTCCTCCTCATCATGACGGCGCACATCAAGATCTTCGGGCCGAGTCGGGCGACCATCGTCGCAACTGCATTTAATGATTCTCTTAGACATCTCTGTCCCCTCCTATAAAAGAATTTTCATAGCTTTGTCCAACAAACTTCGCTACTGATTCACATTATAGCATACAATACTAAAAAAGTCAATGCTTAAAACATAATACACTTAAAAACACCAAAAAAGAGCCCTTAAGCTCTCTGGTGCGGGTACAGGGAGTCGGACCCTGATCTCATCCTTGGGAAGGATACATAATAGCCGCTATACGATACCCGCGTGCCTCAAATTATAGCACTATTCCGTGCCAGTGTCGATATGAATGTACTCTTTTACACCGTCGCCAGCTCTTAATTCTTCAACTTTTGAGTCAAATTCCGTAAATGGCACTTTAATTGAGACAAAATTTACTTCCGCCTCTGTTTTTGCCACTAATTTCACAAAATAATAACCATCTGCATTCATCGAAATAAATCTACCGGTTGCTTGACCTGGCTCTAGCTTAGACGCCTCTGTTGCGCGGCCACCATCAATATTCTGGTTGCTAACTAACCCACCGGTTTCCTCATAAACCACTTTCTCGCCTAGTGCATTCGCAACTGCCGAGAATTTACCACCATTCTCGCTTAGCATTTTTTCTACCTCTGATGCTACCTCGTTTGCGACGGTATCAATTTCCTGCTCGACCTTCGCCTTCATCAGAGTAAGATAAAGCATTCTTTCATATTCGCTCTTACTGAGGCCAAAATTTTCATCGATAATCTTCATAAAGCTCTCTTCGCTTCGTTCCACACCACCAACCGACAAATGCCTGTTAAATTCAGCGGCAATTTCTTCTCTGGTAACCTCTAGACCCTTCTCTTTAGCAATTTTCAGTGCATAAGAGTACTCTTCGGCCTCATCTAGTGCCGCTCTCTTATATTGGTTTCTTAGATCCGTTACCGAACTTTCGTTATCAACCTGGCTCGATTGACGCTCAATCGACTGCATGCTGCTTCGGTAAAACATTAAATAATCCGAAAACTTTACATTTTCACCATCAATTGAAGCTACCGGCACCGGGAACATCTTTGTCACGCGGAAAAGCATCTCGTCTGTCATGCCAAATTTATAGAGCGCAAGCCAACCACCCATCGTAAGGATCGCAAAAACCACCACTGCAATTAGCACAGTGTTAATTACAATACGGTGTTTTGTCATCTGTAAAGGATATTTAAACTTACGACCAGCGTTCAAAACCTCTTCACGACGTTCTTCAACTCGCTGCAATTCAGTTTTCTTCTCGTCTTTCTTCGAAAACAGTTTCATGGTATAATTATAACACTTAAAAACTTTAAATGGTAGTAAATTACCACAGTCTTTCGTTTCCAAGTGTTAAAGAGATTTAGAAGGTTTTTTGTGCCTTGCTAACTGTCCTTATTTTATCAAAGAGCAAGCATTTTTGTCAACACCATTGTAGCCGAATTGTGCGTATAGTTTTACACAACCACCCCAAT